>SFHN01000044.1 GCA_004555635.1 [Eubacterium] saphenum | reverse complement strand
CAATGTTTACCAGGCGAACCTTGGGGGTGATGGCGTTGTTGAGAGAAGAACCCTTCTGGATAGCAACGACGTTTCCCTTGGAAACATCGGCTGCCGCATGGATAGCGTCGATGAGAACCTTGGTCTTGCCGGAGCCTCTTTTGCCTGTGATAAGCTTAATCATGGTGTTTTACCTCCATAAAAATATTGTTTGTCAGATGCCGAGCTTTGCCTCCAGCGCAGCCTTTTGGGACTCGTAGCCGGGCTTGCCGAGGAGGGCGAACATATTCTTCTTGTAGCTTTCAACGCCGGGCTGGTCGAACGGATTTACTCCGAGCAGATAGCCGCTGATTGCGCAAGCCTTTTCGAAGAAGTATATTACATAACCGAGTTCAAATTCGTTGAGCTCGGGAAGCTCCAGAACCATATTCGGAACGCCGCCCTCGCTGTGCGCGATAACGGTGCCCTCGAACGCCTTTCTGTTTACAACGGACATATTCTGGTTGGACAGGAAGTTAAGTCCGTCAATATTTTCGGGGTCGTCCTTCAGGAAGAAGTCCTTCTGCGGCTTGCCGAACTGCATTACGGTTTCAAACATAATTCTCGCGCCGTCCTGAATGTACTGACCGAGAGAATGCAGGTCGGTGGAGAAAACCGCGCTTGACGGGTAAATGCCCTTGTTGTCCTTGCCCTCGCTCTCGCCGAAAAGCTGCTTGTACCACTCGTTCATCATAGCGAAGTTCGGCTCATAGCTGATGAGCATTTCAACGCTCTTGCCCTTGCGGTAGAGGATATTTCTCGCTGCCGCGTACTTGTAGCAGGCGTTCTTTTCGAGGTCGCATACGGAGTATTCCTCGCGGGCAGCCGCCGCACCGTTCATAAGCGCGTCGATATCGCAGCCTGCGCAGGCGATGGGGAGAAGGCCAACGGCGGTGAGTACGGAAAATCTTCCGCCGACGTCGTCGGGAACGACGAAGGTTTCATAGCCCATCTTATTGGAAAGCTCCTTGAGCGTGCCCTTTGCTTTGTCGGTGGTGGCGTAGATTCGGCTCTTTGCGCCCTCCTCGCCGTAGCGCTCTGTAAGCAGGTCGCGGAATACGCGGAAAGCGAGCGCAGGCTCCGTGGTGGTGCCGCTCTTGGAGATGATGTTTACGGAAAAATCCCTGCCCTCAACAAGGGAGATTACCTCGTTGAGATAGGTGGGGGAGATGGAGTTGCCGATAAAGTAGATATCGGGGGTATCCTTTTTGAGAGAGTTGTAAAGCGAGGACTTAAGCGCCTCGATAACCGCTCTCGCGCCGAGGTATGAACCGCCGATGCCGATTACGATAAGCACCTCACTGTCGCTCTTTATCTTTGCGGCAGCCTGCTTTATTCTCGCAAACTCCTCCTTGTCGTAATTAACGGGAAGGTCAACCCAGCCGAGAAAATCGCTGCCGGGGCCGTTCTTTGCTGCGAGCGTGTCGTGCGCCGTTTTTACTGCGGGCGCGATAGCGGCAAACTCGTGATCCTTGACAAAACCCTTGAGGTATTTGTCATCAAGTCTGATGCTCATTGTGTTTAGTTTCTCCTTTCGGACGCACGGTAAAACTCCGCGCGCATATCTGTAATCTTATTATAACTTATTTTATTTTATTTTGCAATAAGTTTTACATCAAGCTGTTTGATTTGGCAACAAATTACGAATTTTCGCCGCAATTTATAGCAATGTTGCACATATTTATCCCGAGCGAAAAATATGTGGACTTTTTCATTATAATATGGTACAATATAAGGTGCAGTAAATATAAAGAGGTATTCACTTATGACGAAATACAGATATATCGCGCCCTGTCACTTCGGACTTGAAAAAACACTGTCTTTTGAGGTGCGAAAGGCGGGCGGCGAGGATATACAGGTAAGCGACGGCAGGGTTATGTTCGGCGGGGACGCTTCGGTCTGCGCGCGGGCGAACATTATGCTGTCAACGGCGGAGCGCGTCTGCGTTGTGCTCGGGCAGTTCAGAGCGGCGACATTCGACGAGCTTTTCGAGGGTATAAGAAAGCTCCCGCTCTCGGAGTTTATCGGCAGAAACGACGCGTTTCCGAACACGGGATATTCGATAAACTCAAAGCTTTCGAGCATTCCCGCCTGCCAGAAGATTGTCAAAAAGGCGATGGCGGTAAACCTCGGGAAAGCCTACGGAATGTCGCTTCTTCCAGAAACGGGCGCGGAGTGCAAAATCCGCTTCTCGATTATGAAGGACGAGTTCACCCTTATGCTTGACACGAGCGGTACGGGGCTTCACAAGCGCGGATACCGCCGCGAAAGTAACGCCGCGCCGATAAAGGAAACGCTCGCCGCGGGAATAATCGACCTTGCGCGGGTTCGCGGTGGGGATTATGTCACCGACCCGTTCTGCGGCTCGGGAACGCTGCTTATCGAGGCAGCGCTGAAGGCGCTTAACATCGCGCCGGGGCTAAAGCGCTCTTTTCAGGGCGAGCGCTACGCGTTTCTTCCCGAAAACGTCTGGCGCGAGGCGCGCGCGGAAGCGACCGAGCGCATAACCCGCAGCGCGGATTTCGTCGCGGAGGGCTTCGATGTCGACCCTGCCTGCGTTGAACTTACCCGCGCGAACGCGGAAAAAGCGGGCGTCGGGAAATATGTCCGCTGCTCGCGGCGCGATATACGCGATTTCTCCTATCCCGACAAAGCCGCAAAAATCATCACAAACCCGCCCTACGGCGAGCGAATGCTGGAAACGGGCGAAGCTATGGAGCTTTACCGCGAAATGGGTCGGCGAATGCTTCCGCTTGGCGAAAACTCGCTTTATGTCATAACTCCCGCGGAGGAGTTTGAGAGCGTTTTCGGAAAGCAGGCGGACAAGAGCCGAAAGCTCTACAACGGAATGCTTATGTGCAGGCTTTACTGCTATTTCAGATAACCGCAAGCTTCGGAGGGCTGCGACATGGATAAACAAAACAAGAACAGGCGGCGCTTCGGCGCTGCCGAAACGGTGTTCTATATCGTCTATCTCGTGGGGATAAGCTACGCTATGATGTACGTCGTGGCGCGCGGTCAGCTCGCCCTTTGCGGCGCTGCAATGAGCGCGGTATCAATCGGCGTCGGCGCGCTGTTCTATTTTCTCAGGAACAAAAAGCTTCTGTCGTTTGCGGCGGCGGCGCTGCTGTCGCTCGGGTGCATTTCGCTTCTCGGCACTGTCCGCATAACGGGCGACGACAACTTTATGGACTTCGTGTTCACGGCGTCAACGTTCTTCAACCCGTACTACGCCTTTGTAACGATAGCCTGCTTCGGCTCTGTAATCGGGTTTGCGGTGTGCTTTTTCTCGGCATATTCGCCGCGCCCCGGTTTTATGATGCTGCCGATGCTGATTCCGCTTATCCTAGCGGCGAGAACCTCGGGCGGAGTTCCCGAGTGGATACTGATAACTATGCTCGCGGGCTTTGTGATGTCGGCGGCGGGGCTTTCGCGCGCGGAGCAGGGCGCGGACAGATTTGTTACCGACAAAAACGCTGCAAAGTCGCGCAGACTTGCTATTGCCGCCGTCGGAGCGGCTGCGGCGCTGCTTCTGGCGATTATCCCGCGCAGCGACAAAACCCCCGCCTCAAACACGCTTGACGAGGTTTTCGGCGGCAGAACGGGCGGCTACTATATGGGCAGCCCAAAGCTTACGAACTTTGTAGCAAACTCCTCGGTAAACCGCGGAACGAACAGCCCTCAGGGCAATTTCCTTTTTGCGCTTAGCGGCGACAACCCCGTGTATCTTACACGCTGGTCGTTTGACCTTTACGACGGGGAAAAAGGCTGGGTTACGCTAGAGGACTACGACACGGGCTATTCCGGCTGGGAAACCGCCGCGCAAAGCACCGACCCTGCGATTTTCGTGTACAAGCTGCGCAATGCGGCGCAGGCGGGGCTGCTTCCCGAGTATGCGGAGCTTATCGACGGGATTGCCTATTCCCGCGTGAACAATATCCCGATACTTAACGAGGTTTTTTCTCCCGTAAAACAATGCGCGATATCCGTGCGCGACGGGTCAAGCACAAGCGTTATACTCCACCCCGAAACGGTGTTTGAGGCGGTTACGCAGGACAGGCGCGACACCTACCGCACCCCTCGCGGCGAGGTTTTCACTAAGGAGAATATGGGCGAAAACGCGCTCTACACCCTGCGCTTTTTTGCGGACGAGCCGAACGACACTCTCGCCGCCGCGCTTTCGCAGGTGGATTTGTACGAGCTTTCGACCGCCGCATACCACGCGGGCGCAATCACCTCTACGGAACGCGATGCGCTTGTAAACGAGCACAACTTTGCCGAAAAGTATCTTAAGCAGACCGCCGACAGCGGAATGACCGCAAAAATAAGCGCGCTTGCCGAAAAGATAACCGAGGGTCTTTCCACCGACTATGAAAAGGCGAAGGCAATCGAGCGGTGGTTTGCGCAGGAGGGCTTTGCATACGATTTGAAGTTCGTTCCCGCAAAATCCGAGGCGGAGTACTTCCTGTTCGACAGCAAGCGCGGAATATGCTCCGACTTTGCCACGGCGACAACGCTTCTTGCAAGGGCTGCGGGGCTTTCCGCGAAGTACACCGAGGGCTACTTGATAACCGAGGAAATGCGCGCCGAGGACGGCACCTATCACGTCACCGACGCGGCGACCCACGCGTATACCTCGGTTTACATAGACGGCTGCGGTTGGATGACACTTGACGCGACGCAGTATGTTCCGCAGTTGGAGGACAAAGCGGGGCAGTTCCGCCTTGCGGCGACAATCGTGCTTGCCGTGCTTCTGGTTCTGGCGGCGCTGTTCGTGATATTCAGGCGAAAGCTGTCGGAGCTTCTGTTTGCGGTTACTTGGCGGTTTATGTCTCCCGAAAAGGCGGTTCGCATAATCTTCCGCCGCACTCGCGCTCTCGCATGCAGAATAAGCGGCGCGGACAAAAACAGCGCCACCGTCGGCGAAGTCTGCGGGGTGATAAGAAGCGCGCTCATGCTGCCCGACGAAGCGCAGCGCCTGCAAAGTGCCTTTGACAAACTGTTTTACGGCTCGGGTAAAATAACCGCTGACAAAAACGCGCTCTACCGCGACTACCACGAGGCGGTTCGTATGAAAAGGAGGCTGAAAAAGTGAAGCATATCGGCAGTTATATGCAGGCGCTTATTTTCGCCGTGCTTTTTATGCGGTATATCAGCGGAAGTATCGGCTGGGCGATGATTTACGTCCTCGCGGGCGGAGTTATGCTTTCGATAGTTTCGCTCGCTCTGTCAAGAAAGCACGTTAGCCTGCGGCTCGAAAACCTCTCGGGAATGTCCCAGCGCGGCGGTGAAACGCGGCTTCGCCTTACCGCGGAAAAAACGGGCTTTTGCTTTCTTCCGTTTATCGACGCATATCTCGAGCTTTCCGACGGGAAAACGCTCTGCGTGCGCACCGCGCTTGCGCTAGGCAAAACCGCTTCGTTTGAGTTTTCCGCACAAAACCTCCGCAGCGGTATCGGCACGGTTCGTATTAAGGAGGTCTATGCGCAGGACTTCTTTCAGGCGCTTAGAGTAAAGCTCTCCGCGCAGTCTGAGCTTAGCTATCCCGTTCTCCCACAGGTTACGGAGTACGGCGGTCCCGATGTCCCCGTAAAAACGCTCCCCTCCGACGAGGACGACGCCGAGGAGGGCAGAAGCGTTATGTCGGGCGGGCTTCCCGGCTACGAGCACAGGGAGTATGCCCCCGGCGACTCGCTTCGCCGCATAAACTACAAGCTAAGCGCAAAATGCGGCAGGCTTATGGTGCGGCTTGACGAGGAAACGGGCGTCGCGCCCGTGACCATCGCCGTCGAGGGCGGACCTTCCCTCGGCGCGGACACGGGCGAAACCGTGCTGTCGCTCGCAAGGCGGCTTACGATTCGCGGCGGCAGGGTGAACGTGTGCTGCGGCTCGGAGAGCTTTTCCGCAAGCAGTGCGCAGACGGTTGACAGGCTTCGCGAGTGGCTTGCGTTCCGCGATTTTTCGGAGAATGCTCCGCCTGTTCCCGCGGAAACCGCAGCGGCGGCAGATGTCGTTGTTTCGGGCGGACTCGTCACGGTGCGACAGGTCTGAGCGGCGTTTTCCGCGCAGGGGAATATTGTCCCAAAAAAATATAAAAAAAAGTGAAAAAGCACTAGAAATTTTTCAGCATATCTGCTATAATAGAAGTTAGGACAGCGCGTATTGCATATACGCAGTGCTGCAAAGTCAAAAATGCCGTCTTTTGTCGTGCACGGCGGGGGCGGCGTAAATAAAATTCAGGAGGAATATTCCAATGGCAAAAAAATGGGTCTATACCTTCAAAGAAGGTAACATGACAATGCGCAACCTTCTCGGCGGCAAGGGCGCGAACCTTGCAGAAATGACCGAGATAGGTCTGCCTGTTCCCCAGGGCTTCACAATCACTACTGAGGCTTGCACCCAGTACTATGAGGACGGCCGCAAAATCAACGACGAGATTATGAGCCAGGCTATGGAGGGCGTTAAGTGGATGGAGGAAGTCAACGGCAAGAAGTTCGGCGACCTCAAGAACCCGCTTCTCGTTTCCGTTCGTTCCGGTGCTCGCGCGTCTATGCCCGGTATGATGGACACCATTCTTAACCTCGGTCTTAACGACGAGGTAGTTGCTGCGATGATCGCAGGCAACCCCGACCCCGCATTTGAGAGATTCGTTTATGACTCTTACAGAAGATTTATCCAGATGTTCTCCGATGTCGTTATGGAAGTTGGCAAGAAGTATTTCGAGCAGCTTATCGACGAGATGAAGGAGAAGAAGGGCGTTAAGTTCGACGTAGACCTTACCGCTGCCGACCTCAAGGAGCTTGCAGGTCAGTTCAAGGCTGAGTACAAAAAGCAGCTCGGCAAGGACTTCCCGTCCGACCCCGTTGAGCAGCTTAAGCTCGCTATCGAGGCTGTATTCCGTTCTTGGGACAACCCCCGTGCAAACGTATACCGCCGCGACAACGATATCCCGTACAGCTGGGGTACTGCCGTAAACGTAATGCCGATGGTATTCGGTAACCTTAACGACAACTCCGGTACCGGTGTTGCCTTCACCCGTGACCCCGCAACCGGCGAGAAGAAGCTCATGGGCGAGTTCCTCTTTAACGCACAGGGCGAGGACGTTGTTGCAGGCGTTCGTACTCCTATGCCCATCGCACAGATGGCTGACAAGTTCCCCGAGGCTTATGAGGAGTTTGTTAAGGTTTGCGGAATCCTTGAGGACCACTACCGCGATATGCAGGATATGGAGTTCACCGTTGAGAACGGCAAGCTCTATATGCTCCAGTGCCGTAACGGTAAGAGAACCGCACAGGCTGCTCTCAAGATTGCATGCGACCTCGTTGACGAGGGCATGATTGATGAGAAGAAGGCTGTTCTCATGATTGACCCCAGAAACCTCGACACTCTGCTCCACCCGCAGTTTGACGCAAAGGCTCTTAAGGCTGCTACTCCCGTGGGCAAGGGTCTTGGCGCTTCTCCCGGAGCTGCTTGCGGTAAGATTGTATTCACCGCTGACGACGCAGTTGCTTGGAAGGAGAGAGGCGAGAAGGTTGTTCTCGTTCGTCTGGAAACCTCTCCCGAGGACATCACCGGTATGAAGGCAGCTCAGGGTATCCTGACTGTTCGCGGCGGTATGACCTCTCACGCAGCTGTTGTTGCTCGTGGTATGGGTACCTGCTGTGTATCCGGCTGCGGCGACATCAAGATGGATGAAGCAAACAAGAAGTTTGAGCTTGCAGGCAAGGTTTACCACGAGGGCGACTGCATCTCCATCGACGGTTCTACCGGTAACATCTACGACGGTCTTATCCCCACGGTAGACGCTACAATCGCAGGCGAGTTCGGCAGAATTATGGCATGGGCAGACAAGTACAGAGTTCTTAAGGTAAGAACAAACGCTGATACTCCCGCTGACGCAAAGAAGGCAAGAGAGCTTGGCGCAGAGGGTATCGGTCTTTGCCGTACAGAGCATATGTTCTTCGAACCCGACAGAATCGCAGCATTCCGCGAGATGATTTGCTCGGATACCGTTGAGGAGCGCGAGGCTGCTCTTGCAAAGATTGAGCCTATGCA
>SFHN01000043.1 GCA_004555635.1 [Eubacterium] saphenum | reverse complement strand
CCGAGGAAGATTCGCTCGAGAATAAACCCGAGCTTTTCTGAAGATTCGAAACGCAAATAAGCCCGAGAAGCTTTATGTTCTTCTCGGGCTTTCATTATTTCTCTGTCGTATTATCAGAACACGGAAGCGAGCTTTACAGCGTCGCCGACAACGCCGATAGCGTTAAGCTTGCCGCCAATAAGCGCGTCCTTTACGGTAAGCTTTCCGTTTGCAAAATCAACTGCGTCTGCGTAGGAGATGTATGCTCTGAAGTTGCACTCGTCATAGCCGTAGGGAGCAACCGTAGCCTTGCCGTCCTTAACTTCTATGTACATATGCTTCTGAGAGCCGTCTGCCCAGCCCCACACCTCGATATCAACAGCGATTTTGTCGGTAAGCTTTGCTGCCTTTGCGCTGTCGATAAGCTTAGCGGTCTTTGCGCAGATATCCTCGAGAGATACTTCCTTTACTTTCTTAGCTGCGGGCTTCTTCGCCTTTGCGGGAGCAGCTTTCTTAGCTACGGGCTTTTCTGCCTTTGCGGGAGCAGCCTTCTTTGCAGCGGGCTTTTCTGCCTTTGCGGGAGCAGCCTTCTTAGCTGCGGGCTTTTCTGCCTTTGCGGGAGCAGCCTTCTTAGCTGCGGGCTTTTCTGCCTTTGCGGGAGCAGCCTTCTTTGCTGCGGGCTTGTCTGCCTTTGCGGGGACAGTTTCAACCGCCTTTACTTCCTCGGCTTTTACCTCGGCAGCTGCCTTGTTCTTCTTAACCATAATCGTATGTCCTTTCGTTTCGTTCGCTCCGATTGCCCGGAGCTTTTACTGATATCTTACCACAAAAATCTGATTTTTTCAACAGTTTTTTCGGATTTTCTTGAAGAAAATGCTATTCTACCCGTATTCCTCCGCCGGGCGGGTCGTCGGGGTCTTCGGGGGCATCGGGGTCTTCGGGGGCATCGGGGTCTTCAGGTGAAACGGGTTCCTCGGGAGTATCGGGCGTTTCGGGTTCTTCGGGAGTAACAGGAATGCTCGGGTCGGTCGGGTCATCGGGGGGGACGGGAACAGAAGGGTCAACGTTAGAGCTGCCGCTTCCCGAATAGGAAATCTTGCTCCTAGAGAAATACGCATAAATTCCGTTTGCGATTGCGTCAGCCATACCGCTCTGATACTCGGAATTTGCCATAACCATACACTCGCGCTCGTTGCTTACAAAGCCCATCTCTACCAAAACAGACGGGAAATCCTGCTGAAGCGTTACCCAATAGTAGCTGTACTTTGCACCGCGGTTGCTGTTTGTTCCGTCGGCGTAGACGGTGTTGTCATAGTAAGCCGCAAGTCTGTCGTTTATTTCGGCGGCAAGCGGCTGCGAGAACGACGTGAAGTAGTACACCTCGACGCCGTGCGCGTCGGGATTCAAAGCGCTGTTGCAATGCAGCGAAACGAACATATCCGCGCCGTAAGCGCGCGCAACAATCGGTCTTGTCGTGGTGAGAATAAACTCGCTCTCGGTTTTCAGGCGGACAACGTTCGCTCCCATAGCAGTGAGCTTTTGCTCAAGAAGCTTTGCCACCGCAAGGTTTACCGACTGCTCGGTTACGTTGCCGATAGCTCCCGGGTCAAGCTTATCGGCATATTTCCCGTAGCCGTGACCGGGGTCGATAACGATTGTCTTGCCCGAAAGCGTCGCTGTCGGCACAGCAAACGTCAGCATAAGGTCGCCGTTTTCATCGTAGTATGCGCCGCAGCCGCTGAACAATCCTGCCTGACGCAGCGTAAGCGCAAGGCGGAACTTTGGCACGCCGTTTTCCTCGACGGTTTCCCACCTGCCCGCGCTGAACAGCGAGCAGTAATCGAACTTCGGCAGCGCGGTTACGCTCGTTATGTTGTCGAATGTGATATAGACGGTCTGCGCGTTGTAATCGGATACTCCGAAGCTTCCGTCAAGCGCCTCGTGATACTCGACGGGCGCGACAACATTGAAGCTTGCCTTGTAGTCCATATGCAGCTTTATGAAGCTCTTTCCGCCGTAGTTTCCGACAGACTTTACAAGCAGCGCGTTGTAGCCAAGACCCGTATCCGAGAAGGTTGTCACGTCGCTTTCGGCGAAGCGCTTTCCCGAGGTCGTTGTCACAAAGCCGTCGGAAGCGCTCTTGAAATAATCGAGAGTTCCCGCGGGGAGCTGCGAGAAAAGCGGCGAAGGAATAGAGCCTGTCGTGCGCGCGTCGTATACGGTAGTGTAGTTCGCAATCACCTTAACATACTTGACGCTTTCGCTGTCCGACACAACGGGTGGCATTGTTCCGACGACCTCGCCCGTACCTGCGCTGTCCTGGTCGGCAAGCACGGCGTCAATCTGCTTTGGCGGCTCGGGCTTTGCTTCGATTGTGACGGTTCCGCCCGTCATATACTCCTCGCTGCCGAGATATGCCGCATAGAAGCTGATGTTTCCGAGCGGCTGCTCCTCGCCGATTATTCCGTCGGCAACGGTGTAATAGCCAACAAACTTCGCATATGAGCTGTTTGCGTCAAGCTCCTCGCTGCTGCCCTCTTTTTCCTTAAGGTTAATTGTCTTGCCGGCGATGCTTGCGCTCACCTTTGCGCCGCTGTATGCAACAGCTACAAGCGTAATCTTTGTTCCGCCGTCAACAGTAACGTTCTTCTCGTTTTCAATGGATTTCAGAACGTCAACGCGGCGCTCTATGCTGTACTTTATTGTTTTGCCCTTATGCGTAAAGGTAAACGAGTTCTTTCCGACCTTAAGGTCTTTCTGGAAATAGAAGTTTCCGACCTCGTTCAGCTTTATCTTCTCGCCGTCGAAATACACGTCGAAATTCTCGTCAAACGTACCCATAAACTTGACCGACGGGTCGTAGGTCACAAAGGAGGTTGAGGACGGCGAGGTCATTTTTAGATCCTCGAAAATCGTATCGGAGTTTATCTTTTTGTCAAAGTAGCTGATAAGCGTGCGTGTTGAGCCGAGAGTGTCGCTGCGAAGCGCAGACAGCGACATAAACGCGCTTCCGCCGGCATTCTCGTAATCCTCCAGCACGGCAAGCTGGCGCAGCAGTTCATCCTCATACCAGCCGTTTCCTATCTTCTGGTTCATATGGAGCATATACAGCTTGGCATTGCTTTTCTCCGCAAGATTATACCACCACTCCACGACCTTGCGGAAGTTCAGTGCCGCGTCGCCTGTAGTGCCATAGCCCTGAACCAACAGCATATCGAAATAGCCCTTTTCGGCATAAGTTTTCGTATCGCAAAAGCCGTCGTAGAGCGCTTCTATACTGTCGTTGGTTTCCGAGCCACCCTCGGTAGACGAGCTGTTTGCCCACATATCGGGAACAAAAAGCCCCACCGCAACCGTGTTGTTTGTTCGGCGGATAACCTCAGACAGCGTGCGGATTATGTACTCGTTGGTTTCGTACAGCCAGTTGGTATATCCTATTCCCGAGCCGCTTTTCATATACTCTGCGTACATCTGCTCGTTGTCGCGGGTGTAATAATCCGCGAGGAAAAAGCCCTCGCACGGGTAATTCATAACGAGCTTGTGCGCGGCGGCGGCAAAGCCGTTTTTCAGTCCTCCGCCCTGCTCGAATACGGCTTCGGTAAGTTCCTCGACATCGAGGCGTATGTACGCGTAAAGCCCCGCGTCATGAGCCGCGGAAAGGACAGCCGACAGCGTTTCGGGCTTCACCTCGGGCGCGGTTTCATCATCTGACGAAGTGTCGATAATCACCGCGTTCATATGATAGCCGCCGATTTCCTCCATCAGTGCGGAAAGCTCGGCGGACAGCTCCTCTGCCGTCTGCTCCCCTGCTGCGAAATCAACGCCCGCCTTAATCACAGCGGCGCGCATTCCCTCCTGAACCCCAACCATACTCTGCGTAATCTGCAACTCGGAAGGCTCAGCGCTGTCCGAAGCGCTCTGCGCAAAGGCAGGCAGTCCCGAAAGGAATATTGTCCCCGCAAGCGCCGCACACAGCAGGGCTTTTAGTGTCTTTTTCATATTTTTCCCCATCTTTTACTGACTCAGCGCGTTTTTCAGCGCCTGTGTTTCTTTTTCTACCTGCGCACGGACAGCAGCCTCGGGAGTGAAAATGCTCCGATAGCTGTACAGGCATACGCCGCCGTATGCGGGCTGCTCGTATGCATACAAAAACTGCCGCGTGAGAATGTTTTCCTCAGTTTTCCACTCTTGCTTACCCGCGCCCGCCCAAGTGTCCTCAAGTCCGATTTTTGAGGCGGAAAGCCCTACGATAAGCGGAATTTTTCCGCTTTGCGCGAGGGCGCTCCACTCGGAGGTGCAGCGTTCAAACGGCTGCGTGGAGTTTTCAAAGCCGTAATAAATCTGCGGCATAATGTAATCTGTATAGCCGCTTTCGGTGCACCATTTTTTCACATCGGCGTACATCTGGTTGTAGTTGTTGTCCATACTTCCCTGACAGCTTACGCCGAAAAGCGCGGTGCTGTTTGCCGATTTTACTGCGGAATAAAGGCATTTCACAAGCCTGTCGCAGTTTGCAAAGCGAAACGCGGACAGCGTCGTATAGCCGCTCGCGGAATATCCCCTGCTGTCAAACGACGCGTCGGTCGTCGGATAAAAGTAGTCGTCAATGTGTATTCCGTCAACGTCGTAATTTGCGGCAATTTCGGCGGCGCCCTGCGCAATAAAGCGCGTAACCTCGTCATAAGCGGGGTTCAGATAATACGTCCCGCCGACGTTTACGATGTAGTCCCCTGCCTTTTCGCTAATCCACTCGCCGAGTTTATAGCCGCTCTGCGCCGAGGTGTCACCTGCGGGGCAGGCACGCAGCGGATTTATCCACGCCTGAAACGACAGCTTTCGCGCGTGCGCTTCCTCTACCATAACTGCGAGCGGGTCGAAGGCGGGAGCTTTTCCCGCTGTTCCCGTGCAATACTTCGACCACGGGAACAGCGACGAGCGGTAGTATGCGTCGGAATGGCTTCGCGCGTGTACATAAACGGTGTTAAGCCCAAGCGCTTTGCAATTTTCAAAGGCTGTGCCGACGGCGGTTCTGAACTCGCTCTCGGTCTTCCCCGTGAGCATTTCCGACAGCTCAATGTAAGAAATCCACACGCCGCGGACCTCGTCATAATTCAGCGCCTTATAGCTGCTTGGCCCGATTTCCTCGGGCGGTGAAACAGGCTCGGGAGCGGTGTCGGTGGTTGTCGTTTCCGTCGCCGATGAGCTTTCCGAAGAAGCGCTGCTTTCGGCTGCTGACGGCACGGTGGGCTTTGTCGATTCGGTATCGCGCGAGGTTTCAAAAGGCGCGGGACGCTCGGTGTCGGAAGGCTCCGTCGGAGCTTCCTGCGGCAATTCGGGCGAGCTTTCCGTAGTCGCTGCTTCGGAAGCAGGCTCTGCTTCGCGTGAAGTGTCCGCATTATCCCCGCGCTCGGAATATTCTGCGGCAGCGTTATCGGCGGGGACGCTCTCGCCGGGCGCTGTGTCGGCACTCTCGCCTATCGAATAATCCCCCGCGTCAACAACGTTTATCGGCGGCGGGGCGGCTTCTTGCGCACAGCCGCAAAACAACAATGCCGCCGCGAAACAGCAAACTGCTCTTGCTTTTATTTTCATTGTATTTTCCCCATACTGCTCGGTCAGGCGTCAATTACTGATAACGCATCAGACTTTTATATATTTATAATTATACATTATAATTATAACAATTATATACAATAAAGTCAAGAGCTGCTGTCAAAAAAACGGAAAAAATATTCCAAAAAAGAAAATCCGGAGAAATAAAAGCTCCGGATTGTCGGTATTTATCTGAAATAGTCTATCCTGCAATTGCCCTGCTCGTCAAACATTTCTATCTCATATTTCAGCGCGCCGTCTTTGTAGATTTCTCCGTAAAGCTGCGAGAGGGCTTCTGTTTTACCGCAAACGCTTATCCAGCCGTCATCGGGAAGCGTAACGCAGGCATTCTGCCCCTCGATATTTCCGCTTTTCAAGCCGATTACATAATCAATTGTTGTGGCTGTCCAGTTGAAGCCAAGCCCGCGCAGGTTTTCTCTTCCATATCGCGCGGACATTTCGTCCCAGAATGCGCCGATTGTTTCGTACTGCTTTTCGCCCACCGTGGAAAAAGTCCTGCTTATTCCCGTAAATTCCATAACAATGCCCCCTTTCCCGGAAATTATAACATTACCGCGCCGAAAAGTCAACCCGACGGGAGTTCAAGGCGATTTTCATACATCTTTCTACGCTGCGTTTTTCGTTTATAACGGTACAACTAGAAAAATACACATAATCCGCTTTGGAAAGCAAGATTTTTTGTTGATATTTTTTCGCGTTCCCCCCTTTACAAATTGTTTTTTTCTGTTATAATAGTGATTGTGTTGCTTTATGTTATTTCCTGCCGCAGTTTGTCTGCGGCTATTATCAAACGAGCGGAAGAAAACGTTTTCATTTCACGGAGGAGCAAAGATGTTTCTGTTAAAATGGCTGTGGAAAAATATGCAGGGCTGCCGCGTGATGTACATATGCGCGCTGCTGCTTACGGTAGTCTGCCAGAGTATGTACATAATCACCCCGTACTTTACCCAGCAGATAACCGACACCTTTATCATCAACGAAAATGCGCTGTACAATATCCAAAACCACTCTGACACGCTTATTTGGATGCTTGTCGCAATGGTCGGGTTTACGCTGCTGCGCGGCGGCTTGCAGTACGGCACGGCGATGATGTACGAACACTCCTCGCAGACGCTGATTTACCGCGTGCGCGCCGTACTTTTCCACAACATCGAAAGTCAGGACGCGCGGTTTTACAATTTCTACCGCACGGGCGACATTATGACGCGCGTCACGGGCGACCTCGATATGGTGCGCCACTCTGTTGCGTGGATTATCAAGGCAATGGTTGAGTGCGTTGTGCTGTTTTCCGCTTCGGTTATCTTCTTCTTTTCGATAGACTGGCTTATGGCGCTTTGTATGATTGCGCTGACGCCTGTAATTCTTCTGATAACGTGGCTTTTCAAGCGCAAGGTCGGACCGATGTACGTTGATCAGCGCGAAAAGCTGTCACGGCTTAACACAGCCGCAGAGGAAAACATCTCAGGAAACCGCGTTGTTAAGGCTTTTGCGCGCGAGGAATACGAGAAGGAGAAGTTCGACGAATACAGCCGCGAATACTGCGAGAGCACAAAGCAGGCTTCCTACACCTGGCTGAAGTTCTTTCCTTTTCTCGAAACAACAGCGCAGAGTCTCGGCGTTGTTATGCTATTGTTCGGCGGTCTGTTTGTAATAGGCGGGCGGATTACATTCGGCGAATACACCGCCTTCTCAGGGCTTATCTGGACGCTGTCAAACCCGATGAGAATGCTCGGAAACATCGTAAACGACCTTCAGCGCTTTTCCGCTTCGGCAAACAAAATCATCGAGATATACTACGGCGCGCCGCGTATCGTTGACCGCTCTGACGCGATTGACAAGCCCGACAGGTTTGAGGGCAAGGTAGAGTTTGACCACGTCAGCTTTTCCTACGACGAAAAGCCGCTTCTCGACGACATAACGCTCACGATTAACCCCGGCGAAACCGTCGTACTTATGGGCGAAACAGGCTCGGGCAAAACCGCGCTGACGGAGCTTATCCCGCGAATTTACGACGTATCAAAGGGCGAGGTGCGGGTTGACGGGGTGAATGTTGTGAACCTAAAGCTTCAGCAGCTTCGCTCTAACATAGGAGTTGCTACGCAGGACGTTCTGCTCTACTCCGACACGATAGACGGCAACATCAGCTTTGGAAACACCGAGCTTCCCGAGGAGGAGGTTGTGAAATACGCAAAGGCGGCGGACGCGGACGGCTTTATCCGCAGGCTGTCCGACGGGTATGACACAATCGTCGGCGAGCGCGGCGTCGGGCTTTCGGGCGGACAGAAGCAGCGAATTGCGCTGGCACGTGCGCTGGCGGTTAAGCCCGCGATACTTATTCTTGACGACACGACATCTGCGGTTGACACCGAAACGGAGATGAGGATACAAAAAGCGCTGCGTGAGCTTGATTTCCCCTGCACGAAAATTATCATAGCACAGCGAATTTCCACCGCGAAATATGCGGACAAGATAGTCGTTCTGAAGGACGGAAAAATCCTCGAACAGGGCAGCCACGACGAGCTTATCCGTCAGAACGGCTACTACCGCGAGGTTTACGATTTACAGAAGTAAGGAGGGAGCAAAGATGGCAAGAAACAAATTCGACGTTGACGAGAACCTTGAAACCCCGTTTGACATACGGCATCTAAAGCGCTCTCTCGTTTATATGGCAAGGTACAAGGGCAGGATTGCCGCAGCGCTGACGCTGAGCGCGATTAGCGTTATCATC
>SFHN01000042.1 GCA_004555635.1 [Eubacterium] saphenum | reverse complement strand
CAAAGCCGTCAGTTCGCACAGTTGTGCGGATAGAAGTATTTTTTGCCCCGGCAAAGCTGGGGCAAAAAATGGATTTCAAAAGCCCGCTTCGCGGGCAAAGAATAGTTTTTCGACAAGCTGAGGGGGGAACAAGAGTTTCCCCCCCATTGTTTTATTTTGTTCATCAGAACGAAATAACAATTAAAAACCAAAGGTAATGCACTTCAAAGGTTAAGAGCCGCAGGGCGTTCCACCCCCTAGACCCCTTTAGCGCTTTAGCGTTTTCCGCGAAGCGGATAATGCGTCCTTTTTGACAAAAGGACGCGAAAAACAGTCCGCGATTCGCGCGGGAGTGTAAGCTTACCGCACGCCGTGAAATGCCTACCCATCCTCCCGCGAGGGTTGGCGCTTCATCTTCAGCAGCACCCCCGTCATAACCGCCATCATCAGCGGGAACACTGCCGCCGTAAGCACTCCGAGGCGCAGGTTGTCGCCGTTCGCCGAGGCGACAAGCCCCGCGAGCGTCGGTCCGCCCGAGCACCCGAGGTCGCCCGCCAACGCCAGCAGCGCAAACATCACCGTGCCGCCCCGTGGCAGCGCTGCCGCCGCCTTGCTGAACGTACCAGGCCACATTATCCCGACCGAAAACCCGCATATCCCGCACCCGATAAATGCTACCACCGGATTCGGCACAAGCGCAATGCACAGATACCCAATCACGCACAGCAGCGCGCTGTATACCATATACCTGCCCGTGTCGATTCTGTCTGCAAGCTTTCCGTAAACCGCGCGCGCAATGCCCATAAGCACCGCGAACATCATCGGTCCTGCGAGGTCGCCTATCGTCTTGCTTACTCCAAGCCCCTTTTCCGCGAGGGTAGAAGCCCACTGGCACACCGCAAGCTCGCTTGCGCCCGCGCAAAGCATCATCAAAAACAGCGTCCAGAACACCCTGCCGCAAAGCAGTTCTTTAAGACTCATTCCGCGCCCGTTTTCGTTGAGCGCTTTTATCGGCACTTTGGTGAACACCAGCATATTCAGCAGCGGAACAACCGCCCAAATCAGCGCAAGGATTTTCCAGCGCCCTGTCCCAAAGATGCTGAAAAACAGCGTTGACAAAAGCACAACACCCACCTGACCCCAGCAGTAAAACGAGTGCAGCAGCCCCATCCACTTTTCCTTGTTGTCGGTAGGGCAGGCTTCGACAACGGGGCTTACCAGCACCTCAAGCAGCCCGCCGCCGACAGCGTAAAGCACCACTGCCGCAAGCAGCCCGAAAAAAGGCTTCGGCAGAACCTGCGGAAGCAGCGCCATTCCCGCAAGCCCGAGGCAGCAGGCGGCGTGCGCGGCGATAAGGCAGGCGCGGTAGCCTATCCTGTCCACAAACCCCGCCGCCGCCAAATCAACGCCAAGCTGAACGACAAAGTTAAGCGTAATCAGCAGCGTTATTTCAGACAGCGGAATGCCGTACTCGCTCTGAAACGTCAGAAACAGCAGCGGCGCAAAGTTGTTTATAATCGCCTGAACGATATACCCCGTAAAGCAGGCGTAGATTGTGTGCTTATATGTCAGCTTCATATTCCCTCGTTACAGCCATTGTATAAAGGCGGTCTTGTCGTTTCGGTTATACCCCGCGCGCTCGTAAAACTTAAGCGTGCTTTCTTCTTTCGAGCCTGTCAGCAGCATTATTTTGTAGCAGTTTTCGCGCTTTGCTATTTCCCGCGCGAAGTCAAGGCAGGCCCTCGCCAGCCCTCTTTTGCGATACTCGCTGTCTGTGACAACGTTCTCGACAAAGGCATACGGTCTTTGCCCGCGCGTAAGGTTCGGGATAACAACGCAAACGCAGGACGACACGATTTTCCCGTCCTCCTCCGCGACTATTATGTGGTGATTTTTGTCGGCGAGAATGCTTTCCCACACCGCCATAACGCTTTCGGTTTTTTCGGGGAACGGGTTATCGTGAAGCTGCATATACAGCGTCATCAGCCCGTCGAAGTCCGCGCGAGTGATTTCCCTTATCATAATACCTCCGTTTATTGCAAAGCCCGAGAAGAAGCCGTTCTCCTCGGGCGATACTTTAGGCAACACCGCACAATTACCGGCGTTTGCCTTTACTTTACTTCAAGCATTTCCGCGATAAGCCCCTTCAGCTTTTCTACTGCGGTGTCGGGAGCGATTTTCTCCGAGATTGTCTTATCTCTCGAGGACAGCTCAAACACGCCCTCGTCGAGGTTTCTCGGGCTGACAACCACTCTGAGCGGAACACCCAGCAGGTCTGCGTCGGAGAACATAACGCCCGCGCGAACATCTCTGTCGTCGTAGATTACCTCCACGCCCGCCGCCTGAAGGTCAGCGTAAAGCTTGTCCGCCGCCGCTCTCACGCGCTCGTCGTCAACGCGCACCGCGCAGATATGAACCTGCCACGGAGCAATCGCCATCGGCCAGATAGGTCCGAAGTCGTCGTGGTGCGCCTCGCATACGGAAGCCGCAAGTCTGCCGACGCCTATTCCGTAGCAGCCCATAATCGGCACCTGCTCGTTTCCGTCCTTGTCGAGGTAGGTCATTCCCATACTCTCGGTGTATTTCTTTCCGAGCTGGAATATGTTTCCGACCTCGATACCGCGCGAAACGGTAATCGCCTTTTCGTGACACTCGGGGCAGATTCCGCCCTCCATTATCTTTGCAAAGTCGCGGTACTCGGCGTTCGGGCAGTCGCGCGCCATATCAAGACCCGTGAAGTGATAGCCCTCTTTGTTTGCGCCGCAGACGATATTGTTCGTGTTTTCGAGCGACTTGTCGATAAGCACGGTTATTCCCTCGGGCAGACCGACAGGACCGATAAAGCCCGCGTTAAGTCCGCTTTCTGCGGTTATTTCCGCGGGGTGGATATCGCAGCCGAGGAAGTTCGTAACTTTTGTTTCGTTAACGTCAACGTCGCCGCGCACGAATACGATAACGTAGCTGTCATCGGCGTTGCGCTGATAAACGACCGCCTTGCAGGACTTCTTCTCGTCGCTCTCAAGGAACGCGCAGACCTCGTCGATTGTGTGGCAGTCGGGGGTTGCGACCTCGGTCAGCGGCTCGGACACCTCGTCGCGGGTGTTCTCGATAATGCTTTCTGCCGCCTCCATATTCGCGCGGTAGCCGCACTTCTTGCAGATAGCAATGCTGTCTTCGCCGATAGGTGTCAGCAGCATAAACTCGTGCGAAACGCTTCCGCCCATCATTCCGCTGTCGGAAGCCACCGAGATAACCTCCGGCACGCCCGCGCGCGCATAGATTTTCTCATATGCCTTGTGGCACTTGTAGTAGTAGTCCTCCAAATCCTCCTGCGAGGTGTGGAACGAGTATGCGTCCTTCATCGTAAACTCGCGCACGCGGATAAGACCGCCGCGCGGACGCGCCTCGTCGCGGAACTTTGTCTGTATCTGATAAATCATAAACGGGTACTTGGTGTAGCTGTTTGCATACTCGCGGACAAGGTGTACCGCCGCCTCCTCGTGGGTCATACCGAGTACCATAGGCTGTCTGTTCCTGTCGCTGAAGCGCAGAAGCTCGCTTCCTATTTTGTCGTAACGTCCGCTTTCCTGCCAAATCGAAGCGGGCATTACTACGGGAAACATTACCTCCTGACCGTCGATAGCGTCCATTTCCTCACGGATAATGCGCTCGATTTTTGAGGTGATACGCTTCAGCGGCATATAGCTCGAGAAAATGCCGTTTGCCATATACTTCATATAGCCGCCGCGCACCATCAGCGCGTGGCTGTCAATCTGGCAGTCGGAGGGGCGCTCCTTAAAGCGGTCGCCTACTAGCTTTTCAAGTTTCATTTGTGTACTCCCTTTCATTTTTCGCGGCGGACAAAAAAACCGAGCCGCATATTTTTACGGCTCGGGGCGAATATCATAAATCCGCGGTACCACCCGAGTTCGGAGAACCTCTCCGCACTTTTCGCCCCTTAACGCGGGATACGTCGCCGCCTACTTGCGAATGCGTTCGGGGCGCGCTCGAAGATGGGTTCGGAGCGTGGTTTTCTGCGGCTCGCACCACCCGCCGCTTCTCTGGGGAAAACCTTCCGCGCCTACTGCTTCTTCTCACAGCTTTGTCTATCGTCATTATATCACACCCTTCCCCTCTTGTCAAGTCGGTCGAGAGCCTCGACACGCAATCCCCCTTTCGTTTGGCGCAATGTTTGCGCGGGTTGACTAACGGCGGGGTTTTGGCGCGCCTGCGGTTTGTTTTTGGGGGGCAAACTCCCGCGCTTCCTCGCGGAATTTCACGTCCGTCGCGCCCCTGCCGGCAGGCTTCGTAAATCCGACACAAACCGAGCAGCTTAACTCCCCTTTTATATGTGGAAAATCAACCTTGACTTAACACGAAAATTAGGATATAATATAGTGTATGGCAGTATTTGCTTATTGCCGCAATATTGTCCCCGCAAGCCACGCGGGGCGCGAAAGGAACTAACATCTATGAAGAACACAGAAAAGACACTCGACCAGATTGTTGCTCTCTGCAAGGGCAGAGGCTTCGTGTACGCCGGCAGCGAAATCTACGGCGGCCTCGCAAACACCTGGGACTACGGTCCTCTCGGCGTTGAGCTGAAAACCAACATCAAGAACGCTTGGCGCAAGAAGTTTATCCAGGAAAACAAGTACAACGTAGGTCTTGACTCCGCGATACTTATGAACCCGCAGACTTGGGTTGCTTCGGGTCACGTCGGCGGCTTCTCCGACCCGCTGATGGACTGCAAGGACTGCAAGACCCGTCACCGCGCCGACAAGCTTATCGAGGACTTCGGTGAAACCGACGCAAACGGCTGGACAAACGAGCAGATGATGACATATATCCGCGACAAGGGCATTAAGTGTCCCAACTGCGGCAGCACAAACTTCACCGATATCCGTCAGTTCAACCTTATGTTCAAGACCTTCCAGGGCGTTACCGAGGACAGCAAGAACGAGATTTACCTCCGCCCCGAAACCGCACAGGGCATTTTCGTAAACTTTGCGAATATTCAGCGCACAAGCCGCAAAAAGGTGCCCTTCGGCGTGGCGCAGGTCGGCAAGTCCTTCAGAAACGAAATCACTCCCGGACAGTTCATCTTCCGCGTTCGCGAGTTCGAGCAGATGGAGCTTGAGTTCTTCTGCAAGCCCGGCACCGACCTCGAGTGGTTCGAGTACTGGAGAACGTTCTGCAAGAACTTCCTGCTTACTCTCGGCCTTAAGGAGGAGAATATCCGTCTTCGCGACCACTCCCCCGAGGAGCTTTGCTTCTACTCCAAGGCGACGACCGATTTTGAGTTCCTGTTCCCGTTCGGCTGGGGCGAGCTTTGGGGCGTTGCGGACAGAACCGACTACGACCTCACTCAGCATATGAAGACAAGCGGCAAGTCGCTCGAATACTTCGACCCCGAAACTAACGAGAAGTATGTTCCCTACGTTATCGAGCCGTCGCTCGGCGTTGAGAGATTGTTCCTTGCGGTTGTCTGCGACGCTTATGACGAGGAGGCTCTCGAGGACGGCACGACTAGAACGGTTATGCACCTCCACCCCGCGCTTGCTCCCGTAAAGGCTGCTGTGCTTCCGCTGTCGAAGAAGCTGTCCGAAAAGGCTACCGAGCTGTATGACGAGCTTGCTAAGAGCTTCTGCGTTGACTTTGACGACGCGGGCGCAATCGGAAAGCGCTATCGCCGTCAGGACGAAATCGGTACACCGTTCTGCGTTACCTACGATTTCGATACCGAGAACGACGGCTGCGTTACAATCCGCGAGCGCGACAGTATGCAGCAGGTTCGCGTTCCGATTTCCGAGGTTAAGGCATATATCGAGGAGAGAATTGCTCTTTAACCGAAATTCGCACACATAAGAAAATTCGCCTGCCTTTTTCTTAGGGCAGGCGTTTTGCGGGAAATTTTCGTGTGTTTTGCACAAAATGAAATAAATATCCCGAAACAGAAAGGAATTATAATGTCAGAACAAACAAAGAAAGAGAACAACGTTCTAAAGTTTATGAAAAGCATTATTCCGGGGCTTCTGCTGTGCCTGTGCATTGCTGTTCCCGCGTGGTTTCTCGGAAAAGCGTTCCCGATTATCGGCGGCGCGGTTATCTCGATTGTACTCGGTATGGTCGTTACGCTGTTCATAAAGGATAAGTCGCGGCTTGAGGGAGGCATTAAGTTCACGTCGAAAAAGGTTCTTCAGTGGGCGGTTGTTTTGCTGGGCTTCGGTATGAACCTCTCGGTTATCGCGCAAACCGGCGCGCAGTCGCTTCCGATTATCGTCAGCACAATCGCAACGTCGCTCATTGTAGCGTTTGTTCTGTGCAGGGCTATGAAAATCCCGTCGAAAATCGCAACGCTTATCGGCGTCGGCTCGTCAATCTGCGGCGGGTCTGCTATTGCCGCTGCCGCGCCCGTAATCGACGCGGACGACGAGGAGGTTGCGCAGTCGATTTCCGTCATCTTCCTGTTTAACGTGCTTGCCGCGCTGATTTTCCCGCCGCTGGGCACAGTGCTGGGCTTTTCGCAGACCGACCCGACGGGCTTCGGCGTGTTTGCGGGAACGGCGGTAAACGACACGTCCTCTGTAACCGCCGCCGCTTCAACGTGGGACAGCCTTTGCAATCTCGGCACGGCAACGCTCGACATCGCCGTTACCGTAAAGCTCACCCGAACGCTCGCGATTATCCCGATAACGCTTGTGCTTGCGTTTATACGCGCGAGAAAGGCAAAGAGGGAGGGCGGTGAGAGCAAGAAAGTGAACTTCTCAAAGATTTTCCCGTTCTTCATTCTTTACTTCATCGCGGCTTCGGTTATCACGACGGTTGTTTATGCCGTTATCGGCGACAACTCCGCGGCTTCTTCCGTTGCGGGCGACATTTTCGGGTTTATCAAAAACGTCAGCAAGTTCTTTATCGTGCTTGCTATGGCGGCAATCGGGCTTAACACAAACGTTGTTAAGCTGATAAAAACAGGCGCAAAGCCTATTGCGCTCGGCGCGTGCTGCTGGGTCGCGATAACCTCGGTAAGCCTTGTTATGCAAAAGGTAATGGGAATCTGGTAACGCGTTTTGTAAATTTCTTGTAAAATGGCACGTCGGAACCAACCTACATTTGTTGAATGTCTACAAAAAATTCCCCGCACACCAATCCTTAACGGAATATTTACGGAAAAAAATCTCCCCTTGTGCTATACTTTAGGCAAGGTAACCGACCTATCACAGCACAGGGGGTAAATACTATGTGGGAAATAATATCCGAAACCCGTTTAACCGAGGACTGCAAGCCGTACACCGCTTTCGGGCTTAAAAGAAACGATTTTTCCATATCGGACATCTTCACCGAAAAGGCGGAGGCGGCGCGCTTTGCCGAAACGCTAAACAAGCACGACGTGTCCGTTGTGCACATTTTCGACGTGCTTGAGGACTACTTCGGTATGCTCTGACGTATACCACAAAGAAATCCCCCGTCTGCGGTTTTCGCCGCGGGCGGGGGCTGTTTTTTCTGTATGTTCAGACGTAGTAGTTTGTCGGCTTGCACAGAATAATTATCAGGTCGATAAGCCATCCTATGCCGAAAAATCCACCCGTGAAAAGCCACACGATACCTGTAAAGAACTTATGCTCATAGAAGCGGTGTGCGCCGAGGTAGCCGAAGAAAAGGCACAGCACAAACGACACCCACTTGTTGCGAAGTCTGCCGCCACCTGCGTTTACCGTGTTGTTTGAAGCGACATTGTTCACGTTGTTGGTGTTGTAGTTGTTTATGATAACGGGCTGTGCGGCGGGCGCGGGCTGCTGATACTGCTGCTGTGAGGGGTACTGCTGCGCTCCGCAGGAGCGGCAGAACTGCGCGGCATCGTCAATTCTGCTTCCGCAGGAACGGCAGAAGCAGGCGCGCTGATTTGTCGGCTGCGGCGGCTGCTGTGCGCCCGCGGGATAAATCTCTGCGGCGGAATAGCTGCCGTTTACGGGCTGAGCATAGGGCTGCGCCGAGGGTTGAGGGTAAGGCTGTGCCGCGGGCTGCACATAGGGTTGAGCCACAGGCTGTGCGGCAGGCTGCGCGTAGGATTGAACAGTAGGCTGAGGAGAAGGCTGCGCGGCAGTGCTCGGCATACCTCCCGGATATATTTCACCTGTAACGGGGTCTGTCCACGGTTCAGGCTTTTTCAGGCTTACTCTGCTTGTAAATTCGTCCATATAATTACCTCACGATAGCATTTTCTTCAGTATAGCATATTTTTTCCGATTTTTCAAGCAGTATTACAATATTGTAATATTTAGTGCGACGAGCGTTTTGCGCGAAGCGCAGTAGTGAGCGCAAAACCTGAACCCCATTGTTATTTCGCATAAAGATTTACAAAGCTTTTATGCAATCTGCTGTTTTTTCGCCTGCGCGCTTTATTTTTTCT
>SFHN01000041.1 GCA_004555635.1 [Eubacterium] saphenum | reverse complement strand
TAAGACCCGATACGCCCGAGTAAAGTGACTTTACCATAATTGACCTCCAAATAAATATGAATTCTGTCGTTCCGCCGTTTGCGGGGCTTCATTCGCAAGCCGCCGCGTGAATTCCCGAAGGTCCGTTCACATAATAACGGTGGAGTCGATGTTTGTGAAAATGTTTCCCGTAAGGTCATCGTTTGATAACGTTGTGATGACCTTGTTGTTTTTTACGCTCACAACAAATGCGGTGTTGTCCACAAGAACAAGCGTTTCGCTGCTTCCCTTTCCCGCCGCAAGCTCAACAGCCTTGTTAAGCCGCTCGAGAGTGTTTCCCGCGTTTACGTCAATGCTGCGTTCCTCCAGCCGCTGAAGCGCGTGCTTTGAAAAGGATACGCCCGCCGTCTGCCGTTCCTCAAGTTTCTGCTTTAGCGCCTGTGCAAAGCTTTCGCCCTCGGGTATTTCTTCCGTTGGGTTTTGGGGAGTAACGCCCGCGGTGCTGTTTCCCGTGGTAACGCTGATACGGTTGTGAAGCGCAAGATACTCACTTATAAGCATTTCTTAACGCCTCCGTGCGTAATGATGTATTCCGTTTGTGTTAAGTTTCAGCCGGTTCGGTCTGCCCGAGAATTTTGCGAAGCCGTTCCTCATATTCGGAGTAGTCTTCGATTTCTTCGGGGTCCTCTACATCCTCGACATCCTCGATATCTTCAAGGTCCTCGGGTTCTTCATCGGGATCTATCTCGCCGACTTCCTCAGGCTCCTCGTCCTCGGCGGGTTTATCCGTCGTGCCGCTGTTCTGCGCAGGGTCGTCGTCACGAACCGCGTATGTCACCTCGACAATGTCCGAAAGCTTATAGGATATGCCGTTGATAACCGCGCTTACCTCGCCGTCCTTCACCTGAATAGAGCTGATAATTCCTGCGTCGAGCGCCGTGCCGCCTGCGGTTTTTGCGCTTACGGTAGCGTACATACCTATCATCATCGAAGCGCGGGATATCATATCTCCGAGGCTGCTACCTCCGACCGTGCTGCCCGAATTTGACTGACCGGCGTTCGTGTCGCTTACCTTCGTGATTTTAGACAGGTCAAAGCCAACTCCGTCGATAATCACGGTGTACTTGTCGCCGTTCTTCTCAACCGATGATACAACGCCCGTTTTGGTTACAAGCTCGCCGCCGTCCATTCTTGTGCCGGTTGCGGTTTTCCCGACAAGCGATGAAGCATAATTTGCCATCGAATAGCGGCTCGCGTCCTGCGAATATTGCAGCTGCGTGAACTGCGCCATCTGCGTTACAAACTCCGTGTTGCTGGTAGGCTCGAGAGGGTCTTGGTTCGTCATCTCGGCTACAAGCAGATTAAGAAACGTCTGCGAGTTTACAAGCTCGGCTGTCGCGTCCTTGAATCTGTCGGCATACTTCTCGTAGTTTGCGCGCATCTGTTCGGTGCTGGAAAGCACATCGAAAATGCTGTCTGCCATCTGTTTTCCTCCTTTCGTCAAAATTACATTGCTGCCATAATTTCCGCAAAGTCTGCGCCGTCGCCGTCATTGTCGGCGTTGTCCGAGTCGTCGCGATAGTAGGGGTTTTTGCTGCTTCCGCGGTAGTCCTCTGCGTGCATTTCCTGCTGCGACTCGCTTACCGTCTGCCAATTCTCCAGCCTTACACCGCTGCTGCGCAGATTATCCTGCATAAGCGAGCTATTCTGCTCTAAAAGCTGCTGCGTTCTGCTGTTCTCCGCCGCGATTGTAACGGATACCGCGCCCTCGGCGTTCTTCGTGAGCTTTACGGTTATCCGACCAAGTTCCTCGGGGTTAAGCACCATGCTGTACTCCGTTTCGTCCTCGGTCATCTGCTTCGCAGTGTCGATAATTCGCGTCTGCGCCTGCGAAATAACCTCGGATGGTCTGACCGAAATCTCCTCGCCGTTCTCGCGGGTAAAGACTATCGGCGTTTCTGCGTTAAGCGGATTTTCCGCTCTCGCCGTTACAGGCTCTGCCTTTGCCTTTGCGCTTTTCAGCATTTCCACCTCATCGGACGCGGACTTTATCCTGCCGCCGAATGCCTGACGCGAGCTTTCCTGCTGCGCGTTCTGCTCCGGAGCGCCCTGCTGCTCCGACTGCTCAAAGCTCGTCTGCTGCTCGGGCTGCCTGCGAACCTGTGTAGCCTCCGCCGTGCCAAGCTCGCCGCTGTCTGCCGCTTTCTTTAGCGCCTGCGCGTGCTCGGGGGATAGCTGCTTCTGCTCGCCTGCCTGAACTGCTTCCTCGTCGGGAATCGCTTCGCCCAACGCCTGCAAAACGGGTTCTTCGCCTTCTGCCGTGACAAGTTTTTCGGCTTCGCCACCGATATCTGCCTGCGGGATTTCTGCGGGCTGCGGGATAGCTTCGGGAGCTTCTGCCGCCTGCGGGATAGCTTCGGTGGCTTCTGCGGGCTGCGGGATTTTGGTTTCAGCAATCGCAGAAACCGCCTGCATAGCGCCCTCGGTCGTTTCCTCCGCGATTTCGGGAGAAGCATCCGCGGGGCTGTACGCCATAATCAGCGCCGCAAGCTCTGCTGCCGCTTCTTCGGATATTTCCGCAAGCTCCTTTGCGCTTTGCTTTATCGGCTTCGCGGGAATATCCTCTGCGGTCACTGCCTGCTCGGTCGGCTGCTCAATCGGCTGCTCTGCCGGTGCTTCAACAGCCTTAGCTTCCTCTGCCGTACCCTGAAGATACTGCGAAAAGTCCTGCTTCGCGCTGTCAAGTTCCTCCATTCGCATAGGGATAGCTGCGTCGGAAATCATAAAGTCGCTTCGCATACCGCCGCCTGTGTTCATAGATACCGTCATTGTTTCACCTCCTTATTAAGTAGTATGTATATATCAAGGCATTTAGCCGTGATACCGCTTTGTCAAAGCTTCGGGGCGCGCGCTGACTGCGTGCTGACAAACTCCTCGATGAACTGTTCGTTTTCCTTGTTCTCAAGAAATTTGTACTCCTCGAGCTGCTTTTCCTCCAGCTTTTCCATCGTGCGGACGTCCTTTGTCGCCTCGACAACAACGTCAAGCTGACGGTTTATGTCATTCTGCTTTCGCGCCGCCTGCTGTTCCTTCAGGTGGATATCCGCCTGAATGGTGACTATATAGCGCTTTCTTAGCGCAATGTCGTATGCCGAAGCGCCCGCCGCAGAAACCTTTGAAAGCTCCGCGTCCTGCACCGCAAGCTGCTTTTTCAGCTCCTCGATTTCGTCAAGGACGCCTCTAAGCTCCGCCTGAAGCGCCGCGAGCGTATTTTTCTGCCTGTCTAATTCCTGCTCGCGGAAGTCCTTTAGCTTTTCAAGCGAAAAGCGGAACTTCTTCATACGTTATCACCTGCCTTCGGCGCTAGTCGCCAACCGCCTTCATAAGTTCCTCCACGACCTCATCAAAGCTGTAGCTTTCGTCAACAGCCTGCATAAGGAACGCGTTTATGCCGTCTATCTTTCGTATCGCCTCGTCAAGCGCGGGGTTTGTGCCGTGTTTGTATGCGCCGATGTTGATGAGGTCTGCGTTGTTGTTGTAAAGCGCGAGAAGATTTCTCAGCGTGCCCGCCGCCTTCTTGTGCTCGGGTGCGGCAATCTCACTCATCAGTCGCGAAACGCTTTCGAGAATATCTATCGCGGGATAATGGTTCTGCGCCGCTATTTTTCGCGAGAGGATTATGTGACCGTCGATAATTCCGCGGACGGTATCCGCGATAGGCTCGTTGGTGTCGTCGCCCTCAACAAGCACGGTGTAAATACCCGTGATAGAGCCTTCGGGGAAGTTTCCCGCGCGCTCCAAAAGCTTCGGCATCGCGCTGTAAATCGACGGGGTATAGCCGCGGGCTATCGGCGGCTCGCCCGTTGACAGCCCGACCTCGCGCAGCGCCATAGCATATCGCGTAAGGCTGTCCATCATCAGCAGCACGTCCTTGCCCTGCTTCATAAAATACTCAGCAATTGCGGTAGCGGTAAGCGGGCATTTGCTTCGCATCATTGCGGGCTGGTCGCTTGTCGCAACGACAAGAACCGACCGTGCCATTCCCTCGGGACCTAAGTCACGCTCGATAAATTCCCTGACCTCTCTGCCTCGCTCTCCTACGAGCGCAATTACGTTGATGTCCGCCTTTACCTTTCGCGCAATCATACCCATAAGCGTAGATTTTCCGACGCCCGAGCCTGCGAAAATACCCATTCTCTGACCCTTGCCCATTGTGAGCATTCCGTCGATTGCCTTAACGCCGAGCTGAATGGTTTCCTTTATCGGCGGGCGAGTAAATGGGTTTACAGGAACGCCTGTTATCGGAACCTCGTCGGAGTAGCTTATCGGTGCGCCGCCGTCAAGCGGCTCGCCCGTCGCGTCGATAATCCTGCCGATAAGCCCTGCGCCTACGCGAACGTTTAGCTTGTCGCCGGTGTTGTCAACAATGCTGCCCGGACCTATTCCCTCGATATCGGTATACGGCATAAGCAGGATATTCTCCTTATTAAAGCCGACAACCTCCGCTCTGATGTAGCTTCGCATATCCTTAGAGAATATGCGGCAGACGTCGCCGATATTGCACTCGGGTCCGCTCGCCTCTATCGTCATACCGACGATTTTCTCTATCTTGCCCATATAACGGAAGGTTTCACACGACGCAATATCCTCGCGGAATGATGAGAAATCCAATGTGACGCCTCCGTTTCGGGTGTGTTATTCCTCCGTGGATTTACGCTTTCGGGCGGGCTTTTGCTCCTCCTCGGGCGCGTCCTCGGCAGGCTTCTTTCTCTTTCTGCCTGTCGGCAGCTTAAACTTGCCGCTTCCAAGCTCCTGTATCATCTTGAGCTGCGTCTGAATGCCCGCGTCAACTATCTCGCTGCCGTTGTCCACGATAACCGTTCCCGGCTCCGCGTCCGCAATCAGCTCAACCTCGACGTGCTGCGCGCCGCCGCAAAGCTCTTTAAGGAACTCATAGTCCGCCGCAAGCTCCTCGCTCGCGCCGTTTTTGTCAAGCGTTATGCGAACCGTCTGCGTCGTGCGGAAGTCCTTAGCCGCCTTTTTTATGAGCTTTTTCGCAACCGTGCCGTCCTTTACCGACATACTGTCAAGAGTAACCTTGTTGGCTATCTCCATAACCGTGTCGAAAATTTCCGCTTCGTATTGCTCGAAAAGCTCCGCTCTATGCAGGTTTATCTCGTCGTTTATGCGCCTTGCCTCATCGAGAGTGTCCTTTCCCTCGGCGAGGTATGCGCTCACGCCATCCTTTCTTCCCTGCTCAAAGCCCTCCGCGCGTGCCTTTATAAACACGCTGTCGCGGCTTTGCTCCGCCTCGGCGATTATCTGCGCGGCATTCTGCTCTGCGGCTGCGCGGATTTCCTCCGACCGCCGCTTTGCGTCAAGGATTACCTCCTTGCCCTGCTCTATGTATCGCTCCTTTAGCTCGGCAAGCTCACGCTGCTGAGCAGATATCTGCGCCTCACGCTCGGCGAGCGTCTTTTCGCGCTGCGAGAGCTGCTCGGTGTAGCTTACCGCCGGCTCGGACGGTGCTTCCCTTTCGGGCTGCGCCGCTTTTTCCCTTTCGAGCGAGTTTGATATGTCTATGCCCCCGCCATACTGCACGGAGCCTCTTCTGATTAGTACAGCCAATATTTTCCCTCCGTCGCAGTCTGTCTGGTGTCTTTATCCCTGCGTGAGTTCTGTCCCCGATTTTATGCGATAATCTCGTCGGCTCCGCCTCTGGAGATGCTGACAACGCCCTCCTGCTCAAGCCGCCTGATTACAGCAACGATACGCTGCTGCGCCTCCTCGACGTCGCGCATACGCACGTTGTGAAGATACTCGATATCCGCCTGAAGTGACTCGCGCGCACGGGAAGAAATGTTCGAGAAAATGCACTCGGCAACCTCCTGCGTGCTGCCCTTGAGGGCGATTGCAAGCTCCTTGAAGTCCACCTGCTTCGTAAATTCCTGTATCGACTTCTCGTCGAGCTGGACGATATCCTCGAACACGAACATCTTCTGCTTGATAAGGTCCGCAAGCTTCTGGTCGCGCAGCGAAAGCTCATCGAAAATGTACTTCTCCGTTGCGCGGTCTACGTTGTTCATAATCTCCGCAACGTAGTTTATGCCGCCGACCTCCATAGAATCGGTTGTCGCAAGGGTTGCGAATTTCTTTTCGAGCGAAGCCTCGATTGCCTTTACGACCTCGGGAGAAGCTCTGTCCATATTCGCAATGCGCTCAACAACCTCAACGCGTTTTTCCTTCGGAAGCTCGGACAGAATTGCCGAAGCCTGGTCGGTTCTCGCGTAGGAAAGAATCAGCGCAATGGTCTGCGGGTGCTCGTTCTGAACGATTGCGAGAAGGTTCTTGTAGTCCGCCTTTCGCACGAAGTCAAAGGATTTTGTCCTTAGCTGCTTGTTTATGCGGTTAAGCAGGTTGCTTGCCGCCTCCTCGCCGAACGCCTTTTCGAGAATCTGGCGGGCGTAATCCATACCGCCCTCTGTAACGACTTTCTGCGTAAGGCACAGCTCGTAGAACTCGTTAAGGACTTCCTCGACGGTTTCTATCGGGTGATAATCCATTCGCGCAAGCTCGACCGAAATTGCCTCCACCTCGTCATCGGACAGATGCTTATATATTTCAGAGGCGTTGTCCGCGCCCATTGACGCCATAACCAACGCAATACGCTGCGCGGCGGAAAGCTCGCCTGTTTCTGACTTTGCCATATCTATCCCTCCGATTGCTTATTCCGCACTTAACGGTTATTCCCATTATTCCTCGCGAAGCATATTTCTGATAATCGAAGCCACGATTTCGGGGCTGGTTTTCGAGAACTCCGTGATTTCTCGCTTGAGTATGGTTTCGCGCGAATCCTTGCCCGCCTCCTCAGTGAGGCTCGCTATGTTAAAATCAACCTCCGCGGGAGTTTCCTGAACGGGCAGTGCTTCTCCCGAAGCGCCTGCGCCTATGTTCCCGCCTGCGGCAGCGGCAAACGCCTGCTCCTGTCTGCGTCTGATTTTACGCTTTCTGCTGTTGCTCATAAACATCGAGATGATGATGAGCATTATCAGCAGCACACCAAGCACGATAACCGCATAGAGCATTATATCGCGGTAGGGGTCGGACGGTCGGGTGTCGATTACAAGTCCGCCGCTTCCACCGTTTCCTCCGGTGCCGCTCGCCCCGGGGAGCGCAAACACGGTGTTAAACACCGAAACGTTGTCAACCGTCGTGCCCGCCGCGTTTGCGACGATGCCCGCGTAGTCCTCGCGCTCTCTGTCGGTAAGGCTGTTCGTGTTTATCATAAGCGCAACGGAAAGCTTGTCGATTGCGTAGCCGTCACGCTCGATTTCGGTGACGATGTTCGATACATCGTACTGGTGCTCGTTCTTGCTGTAATAATAGCTCTGCCCATCCTCAAGCCCGACGTATGTGGGGTAGTCCGGCGACTCGTCAGCGTTGGGAGTAACTCCGACAAGACCGTTTTCCTCGTCAAGCTTTGCGCCCTCGACGACAACCTGGTCGTGGTCAAGAACGCCCGTCGGCGTGTCCTCGTTTACGGGAATATACTCGGTGGATGTTTGCTTCATCGAGTCGTAGTTAAGTATCGCACTTACGTTTACGGAATAGCCGTTTTCGCCGAATATCGGGTCAAAGAAACTCTTCAGGCTGTCCATAATCGCCTCGCGGTATTCGCGCTGGAACTGAAGCCGCTTCATTCCGACAAGCGTTCCCGACTGGTCGGTGATTCCGCTGCGCTCTTCCTCCTCGCTTATCCAATCGTACTCTCTGCCGAGAGTGTCAATAAGCGAAACGTTGTCGTTTATCAGCCCGTCAACGCTTTTCGTAACCAAGCTGTAAATTGCGCGCACCTCGGAGTTTGTAAGCTCCTTGCCGCTTCTGAGCGTTATCGTAATCGAGCAGGTGGGCACGCCCTTGTCCTGCACGATAACGTAGTCCTTCGTTTCGGGAATGTCAAGGTTTACGACCGCCGCCTGCACCGCGTCGAGCTGACGGAGCGTCGCTTCAAGCCGCGCCTCGCGCTGCTGACGCTGAACCTCGCGCTTATCCGCGTCAGTAGACCACAGGTCAATTCCGTCGTTATATATATCGTATGTAGTGCCGCTCTTCGGATAGCCCTGAACCGCAAGCTGCATTCTCAGGTAGTCAACCTGGTCCTCGGGAACGATGTCCACGTCCTCCGGCCGGATGACCACGTCCACGGGCTCGTCCTTTTCAAAGCCGCCGTCCAGGCAGCGGAACTTCCGGTTGAAGATCTCCACCACCCCGTCGGCGCGCATGATGCCGTCGATGATGTTGGACTCGCCGATGAAGTCGGCCACAAAGGCGTTCTTGGGCTCGTTATAGATGTCCTCGGGGGTGCCGATCTGCTGGATCTTGCCCGCGTCCATGACCACCACCGTGTCGGACATGGCCAGGGCTTCCTCCTGGTCATGGGTGACATAGATAAAGGTGATCTCCATGGCCTTCTGGATGCGCTTGAGCTCGTTCTGCATGTCCTTTCGCAGCTTCAGGTCCAGGGCGCCCAGCGGCTCGTCCAACAGTAGCACCTTGGGCTTGTTCACCAGAGCCCGGGCGATGGCCACACGCTGCTGCTGGCCGCCGGAAAGCTGGGTGAT
>SFHN01000040.1 GCA_004555635.1 [Eubacterium] saphenum | reverse complement strand
GGCGCCCGCCTGCCGGTTTTGTTTATTCTAATGCGCTTTCCCGAACTCCTTTTTGCAGTACCGCGCGGTTTCGCGAAGCACCGTACCCGACAGGCACACTACCGCGAACAAGTTAGGCAGCGCCATACAGCCGTTCAGCAGGTCGCAGATGTTCCACACAAGGGTAAGCTCAAGGCACGCGCCGACAACCGTCACCGCCGTGAACGCAATGCGAAACGCCGTCCCCGCGCGCTTCCCCCACAAAAACTCCGCCGCCTGCGAGCCAAAATAGCTCCACCCGATAACTGTTGAAAACGCAAACAGCGCTACCGCGATACTTAGCAGCCCGCCCGCCGCCCTGCCGAAGCTGTCCGAAAACGCAAACGCCGCAAGCGCTGCGCCGTTTACGGGGAGGATTTCCACGGTTTCAATCAGCGGACGGGTATGCTCGCTGTCAAGCCACAGGAGGTTTCCCGCTGCGTCGGCGGACTGCACCCCGCGAACCGAAACCACACCGACGCAGGTCTGCTCCCCCTCGGAAAGCGAAAGCGAAAACTCCCCGCCGTAAACCGTAAGGCAGCGCACTTCCTCTCCCCCGCCGACCGTCGGCTGCGCTATTCCGTCGTTTATTAGCCCGTCGGACAGCGCTGCGTACTGCGGTTCAAGCGAAACAGAGCGCATAACCTCATCAAACGCGGGCGCGCGGTTTCCCGCAGAAAGAAGCACAAGCGCCGTCATCGTACACATCACAATCGTGTCGAAAAACACCTCGAAAATGCTCCACATTCCCTGAACAACGGGGTCTTTCACGGTGCTTGCCGCGTGCGCGGCGGGAGATGTTCCAAGCCCCGCTTCGTTTGAAAACACGCCCCTGCGAAGCCCGACGGACATTGCGCGCTTCACCGCATAGCCGAGTATTCCGCCGCCCGCCGCGCGAAGCCCGAGCGCGTTTTCCATTATCGCGGAAAAAACCGACGGCAGGCGCGTTATGTTTGCGAAAATGATATACAGCGAGCCGAGGATATAAAACGCGGACATCAGCGGGACGATTTTCTCGGCAACCTTTCCGATACGCTGTGTGCCGCCGAATATGATTAGCCCCGTGAGAGCCGCGCCGACTATTCCCACCGCGAGCGGAGAAACGCCGAACGACGCATTCAGCGCGCCCGCCGCCGAGTTTATCTGCGCCATATTCCCCATTCCAAACGCGCTGAACACGCACAGCACCGCAAACAGCGCCGACAGCGGCTTTGCAAGAAAGCGCACGCGCGGAACCTCCGACAGCCCGTCACGGATATAGCGCATTGCTCCGCCCTGCCAAACGCCGTCGATTTTCTTTCGGTAGAGGTGTCCGAGGACATTTTCGGCATAGCCCGTCATCATTCCGAACAGCGCAGAAATCCACATCCAGAAAACCGCGCCCGCGCCGCCTGCCGCAAGCGCCGTGGCAACACCCGCGATGTTACCCGTACCAAGCGTAGCCGCAAGCGCGCTGCACATTGCCTGAAACGGTGTAACCGAGCCGCGCTCGGCGGTTTTGACGCTTTTTACGGCGCTTAGCACGGTGGATTTCAGGCAATGCTTAAACCGCCTTAGCTGAAAAAAGCGCGTTCGTATGCTGAAATAGCCGCCAACGCCGAGCATAAGTAGCAGCATCGGCGTTCCCCAAACAGCCTCGATAAGTATTCCGTAAATGTCTGTCGGGTTCATAGGTTCCCTCCTTTTGCCGCAAAACAGCTTTTCCGAAAGCTTATCCGCATAAATCTATGTATATTCGCGTCGGAGGAAAGTAACACGCGATAAATGCCGAAATTTCATTTCTTAACAGAAAATTTATTGTCTTTTTTGGTCGATTATGGTATAATCGTATTAAGAGAACTAAAGCAAGGGGGGCGGTCGGCTTGCACTATACACAGGCAAAGGGCATTCTCTCTGCGAAAAACGGAATGAACATCTACCGCGGCTGCTCACACGGGTGCATTTACTGCGACTCGCGCAGCGCCTGCTACGGCCTCACGCACGACTTCGAGGATATCGAGGTAAAGCAAAACGCTCCCGAGCTGCTTGAACGCGCGCTTAAATCAAAGCGCAAACGCTGCGTTATCGGGACAGGCTCTATGTGCGACCCGTATATGCACATAGAAAAAACGCTATGTCTTTCGCGAAAGTGCCTTGAAATAATCGACAGGCACGGCTTCGGAGTTTCGCTTCTCACGAAGTCTGACCTTGTTCTGAGGGACATTGACCTGCTGAAAAGCATTAACGCAAAGGCGAAAGCCGTGGTGCAGATGACGATAACAACCGCGGACGACGAGCTTTGCAGAAAGCTTGAGCCGAACGTCTGCCCGTCGTCAAGGCGGTTTGAGGTTCTGTGCGAAATGCGCGACAACGGTATACCTACGGTTCTTTGGCTTTGCCCGCTGCTGCCGTTTATCAACGACACGGAGGAAAACCTGCGCGGAGTGCTTGACTACGCAAAGAGAGCGGGCTGCTATGGCGTGATGAGCTTCGGTATGGGGCTTACGCTGCGCGAGGGCGACAGGGAGTATTTCTACGCCGCGCTGGACAGGCTGTTTCCCGGACTTCGTCAGCGCTACGAGCGAACATTCGGGCTTAGCTATGAGATTGCGTCGCCGAATGCACAAAGGCTGTGGGAAATTTTCCGAAGCGAGTGTGAGAAAAACGGCATAGAATGGCGGACGGAAAACCTGTTCGGTTATCTTTCGCAGATTGACGAGGAAGAACAGCTCACGCTATTTTAACATCGGCGGAGCAAACGCTCGCAGCTTTGCTCCAAAAACTATTCCAAACCACGTTACCATCACCCGAAAGGAGCGTTAAATGAAAGATTCCATAAAGAATATTTCTGTCACGCTCGGAGTGATGGCTTTCGGGTATCTGCTTTGCCTGCTGCTCGAAAAGATTTTTGCTTCCGACGCGTTTGCGGGCTGGGTTTTTATGCTGGCGACGGCGATGGTGTCAAACCTTACCGACGGATATATCTGGGGGACGCTGGCGGCGGTTTCGGGAGCGCTGCTTGCCGACTATCGGTTTATCTCCCCGCACTGCGAAATCAGCTTTTTCACAGAAAACCCGCTGGCATTTTTGGTTATAGTCTGCTCGTCGGTGCTGATAAATATTATCATTGAGCTTAGAAAAAAGCATCAGAAAAAAGTGGCAGCAAAGGAGCGCGAGCTGTTTAAGGCAGACCTTATGCGGGCGCTATCGCACGATATACGAACGCCGCTCTCGCTTATCTACACCTCGGCGAACGTATATACCGAGCTTGGCGACAGCCTTCCCGAGGACAACAAGCGAAAGCTTGTCGAGGGGATTAAGCAGGAGAGCGAGTGGCTTCTGAAGGCTTCGTCAAACATTCTTACGGTTGCGCGTATCGACAACAACATAATAAAGCTGTCGAAAAAAAACGAGGCTGCGGAGGAAATCATCGCGGAAGTAATCGGGTGGTTTCTCGAACGTCACCCCGATATCAAGATTGTAACCTCGGTGCCGCAGGAGCTTGTTTTAGTGCCGATGGACGCGCAGCTCTTTACTCAGGCGGTGAAAAACCTGCTCGACAACTGCGTGGTTCACGGCAAGGGTATGAGCAGGATTTCGGTTCGGCTTTACACGAACGAAAAATATGCCGTTACGGAAATAAGGGACGACGGCTGCGGATTTGACGAGGAAATTCTGCCGTTGCTGTTTAAGGGGCTGTTTACGAACAACACCTCCGACAGCAGCCGAAATCTGGGGCTTGGGCTGAAGCTGTGCAAGGAGGTTGCACGGCTGCACGGCGGAAAAATCAAGGCATACAATGACGGCGGAGCAGTAGTTGAGCTTATACTGCCACTAAGCAACGGAGGGAAATCATGAAGTTCAGAGAGAAAATGCTGGTTATCGAGGACGAGCCGAGCATGGCATACTTGACGACAACGATACTCGAATCAGAAGGCTACGAGGTGCTTGCTGCCGCGACGGGAAAGGACGCAGAGCTGCTCATCTCCTCTCATTGTCCTGACCTTGTTCTGCTTGACCTCGGTCTGCCCGACATCGACGGTATGACCATTCTCAAAAACGTGCGAAAGTGGTCGGGAATGCCTATCATCGTGGTTTCGGCGCGCGACACGGAGGCTGACAAGGTAGCCGCTCTGAATATGGGCGCGGACGACTACATATCAAAGCCCTTTGGCTCGTCGGAGCTGCTTGCACGCGTAAAGGTTGCGCTTCGGCATTCGATTTCGTCGGGAACAAACAAAAGCATTAACGCGCAGTGTCAGTTCAGAGTGCGCGACCTTGTGATAGATTACCCAAAGTACCGCGTATTCATCAGAGGAAAGGACGCGGGGCTTACCGTCAGCGAGTTCAAGCTGATTGCGCTTCTCGGGCGGTACGCGGGAGAGGTGCTGACCTACGACTTTATCATAAGTCAGCTCTGGGGACCGAACGCCGTTGCTGACAATCAGATACTCCGCGTAAATATCGCGAACATACGCAGAAAAATCGAGGAGAACCCCGCTTCGCCCGAGTACATTATCACAAAAGTCGGACTGGGCTATAAGCTGGCGGAGGTATAACAGCTTGACTTTTTTGCGGCGATATGCTATACTTATAGCGAATAAAAGGGAATGACGACCTCCCTGCGGGCACTTTGCCCCGAACCGTCTTTATCAACAAGACCGATGGCATCTACCCCTACGGGTGTGCTGTCGGTTTTTTTGTGCAAAAGGAGAGAATGAAATGCTGCTTGGGTTTGCGCTTGTGCTGCTGTCGGGATTTGTCTTTGGAGAACTGTTCGGGAAGCTTCGGCTGCCGAAGCTTACGGGAATGATTGCCGCGGGAATTGCGCTCGGAAGCCTCGGTCTGCTTGACGAAAAGCTGCTCGGGATTTCGGCGGAGCTTAGAAAAATCGCGCTTGTCATTATCCTGCTTCGCGCGGGAATGAACCTGAAGCTGTCCGACCTCAAGAAAATCGGGCGGCCTGCGGCGCTGCTGTGCTTTGTTCCCGCCTGCTTTGAGATGGCGGGTACGGTGCTGCTTGCTCCCCCGCTGCTTGGGCTGTCGATTACGGAAGCTGCGGTTATGGGCGCGGTGCTTGCGGCGGTGTCGCCCGCGGTTATCGTCCCGAAAATGCTGAAGCTGATGGAGGAGCGCCGCGGCACCGACAAGCTGATTCCGCAGATGATTCTCGCGGGGGCTTCGATTGACGACGTGTTCGTAATCGTGATGTTCTCGGTTTTTTCGGGGATAGAACAGGGCGGAGAGCTGTCAGCGCTTACGCTGCTGAACATTCCGCTGTCGCTTGTTCTCGGCGCGGCGGCGGGAGCGGCTGTGGGGCTGCTGCTCGCGCTCCTTTTCAGGAAAATCCACATACGCGACAGCGCAAAGGTTATCGTAGTGCTTAGCTGCGCGTTTCTTCTGACGGCGGCAGAGGACGCGCTGAGCGGGCGGGTTGGCTTCTCGGGGCTTGTCGCGGTTATGGCTGCGGGGCTGTTTATGGGCGTAAAAGCGCAGGAGCAGACGCAGCGCGTTTCGGCGAAGCTCGGCAAGCTATGGTGCGGCGCGGAAATCGTGCTGTTCGTGCTGGTCGGCGCGGCGGTGGATATCGGCGCGGCGGCAGAGTCGGGTGTAAAGGCGCTGCTGCTTATCGCTGGGGCGCTTGTGCTGCGCTCGGCGGGCGTGTTCCTCTGCCTTATCGGGACGAAGCTAAGCGCAAAGGAGCGGCTGTTCTGCGCGTTCAGCTATCTCCCGAAAGCGACGGTGCAGGCGGCAATCGGCGGAGTGCCGCTCGCTATGGGAATGGCTTGCGGGCAGAAGGTGCTTTCGGTTGCGGTTATCGCGATACTTGTAACCGCAACGCTTGGCGCGGCGCTGATTGAAGCCTTCGGCAAGCGGTGGCTTTTGAAAGAGGAATGACCCCGAAACAATTAACGCAATGACCCTCCTATGGATAAAATCATAGGAGGGTCGCTTGTTATTTTTTCGCTGAATTAAAGGTAATCTCTTAGCGCCGAAATAAGCGCGTCAATCTCCTCGTCCGTGCCGACGGTTATGCGCAGGCGGTTATCAATGCGCGGCTTGCTGAAATACCGAACATAGATGTCCCGCGTTTTAAGATACTCGCAGATGTCCTTTGCGCGGCGGGAAGAGTGCTCCGCGAAAACGAAGTTCGCGCTGCTGTCCTTGACGTCAAAGCCCATTTTCCGCAGTTCTTCCGTAAGGCGCCCACGCGTTGCAACTATCCTTGCAACGGTATCGCAAAAATACTGCTCATCAGCGACAGAAGCCACGCCCGCAGCAATCGCAACGCTGTCCATCGGGTAGGAGTTGTAGCTGTCCTTTGCGGCATAAAGCGCGGAGATTATCTCGCGGTTTCCGAGCGCGAAGCCTATTCGCATTCCCGCCATAGAGCGGCTCTTGGAGAACGTCTGCGTGATGACAAGGTTATCGTACTCCTTAAGAAGCGGCACAGCCGACACCCCGCCGAAATCGACATACGCCTCGTCAACGATAACAACGCTGTCGCGGTTCGCGTCGAGAATTTCGCGGATAAAGTCAAGCCCCCTGCCTATCGACGTGGGCGCGTTCGGGTTTGCGATAACAACGCCGCCGTTCTCGCGAGCGTAGTCCGAGGGGTTGATGTTGAACTCCTCGTCAACGGGGATTGTTTCATACGGAATACGCAGCATTTCGCACCACACGGGGTAGAACGAGTAGGTTATGTCGGGGTAGATTATAGGCTTGTCGGAGTTAAAGAACGCGCGGAAGCATAGCGCAAGCACGTCGTCCGAGCCGTTGCCGACAAACACGTTTTCGCGCGACAGCCCCAAGCGCTCCGCGATTGCAAGGCAAAGCGGCGAGGCGTTTGCGTCGGGGTATTTTTTTAGCCCCTCTGCGCGGAAATCCGCTATCGCCTTAATCACCGCGGGAGAGGGCGGGTAGGGGTTTTCGTTTGCGTTAAGCTTGATAAAATCGGTTTTCGCAGGCTGTTCGCCCGCAACATAGGGTTCTATCTTTATAAGGTTGTCTTTCCAGCTCATAGTTATCTCCTTTTCATATTATTCCGTACAGGGACATAGCAATTCCGTTTATCGCGAAGTTTGCGCCCATATGTATAAGCCACGAGATGTAAAGGTTGCCGTATTTCTCGTTGAAGAAGTTAAACAGGCAGCCGCCGATAATCAGCCCGAAGCAGGCAAACGCCACAAGCGGCGGCTCAAACGCCACCCACATCATCGCGATGTGATACGCCGAAAAGCTTATCGAGCTGAACGCATACGCCGCCTTTCGCGAAACGTACTGCTGAAGCTTAAGGCAGGCGAACCCTCTGAAGAAAAACTCCTCCAGAAACGAGTTCACAAACGAGATATAAAGCGCAACGAAAAGAAAATTGTCCTTGGTTATTCCCATCGACTTTTCCATATTTGCGGTTATCTGCGAGAAATCGAAAAGCCCGCCTATCAGCAGGTATGCCCCGACAATTACCCCGAAAACCGCCGCGCCAAACAGCACCGCTTCTATAATGCCCCTTGCGCCTCCGCCGACCTTGAACAGCGTTTTGAGGTCAAGCTCCTTGTTCACAAGCAGCGAATACACCAGCGGCATTCCCGTAAACAGCACAACCTTCGCGGCAGATTTCACCGCATACGGCGGCTGAATAATAAGGTCGATAACCGTCATCGCGACAACTCCCGCCAGGACAATCGCCATCATCGCGGCGGCTTGCTTTTTAGCGGTGCTTGCCTTTTTGTCTGCCATATTTGTCACTCCGAAAACAAAACAGGCGGGCGACAGAAGTCACCCGCCTGCATAAATCAATGCACAGGATTATTCTGCGTCGTCATCTTCGCCTTCAAACTGAAGATGCTCGCCGCAGTTGGGGCAGTCCATTCCGCCCTGAGCAGCCTGCTCATAGTCAAATCTGATGGTGTTGTTGCAGGCGGGACAGGTGGTTTCGTACATATCCTCAAGCTCGTCGTCAAGCTCATCGTCGTAGTCGTCGTCCTCGACATCAAAAACCTCGTCCTCAAGGTCAGCAACGCTCTCCTCAAGGTCGGTCATAACGGAAGCAACGTCGTCAAGCTCCTCGTCAACCTCTGCAAGGTTTTCAGCGATGTCCGCAAGAACATCAAGAATGCCGATAACAATCTTGTCCTCAACATTAAGTCCCTCTGCAAGTCCCTTGAGATAAGATACCTTTTCGCCGATAGTCATTGCTTTTACTTCCTTTCTGAATATTTCACGGGGCGCAGCTTACTTTACGCGCTCCATGTACTCGCCTGTTCTGGTGTCGATACGGATAACCTCGCCCTCGTTGATGAACAGCGGAACGCGGATTTCTGCGCCAGTTTCAAGGGTAGCGGGCTTGGTCGCGTTTGTAGCGGTGTTGCCTGCAAAGCCGGGGTCGGTCTGTGTAATCTGAAGCTCAACGAAGTTCGGAGGCTCAACACCAAATACCTTGCCCTTGTAGGAGCAAACTTTGCAAATCATGTTCTCCTTGACGAACTTGAAGTTGTCGCCGAGGTCGCTTGCGTTTACGGGAACATCCTCGTAGGTCTCGGGGTCCATAAAGTGGTAAAGCTCGCCATCGGAATAGGTGTACTCCATATCCTTGCGCTCAACGTAAGCGGTCGGGAACTTTGCGGAAGGGTTGTAGGTCTTTTCAACCACAGAGCCTGTAATAACGTTCTTTACCTTTGTTCTTACGAACGCCGCACCCTTGCCGGGCTTAACGTGCTGGAACTCGATA
>SFHN01000039.1 GCA_004555635.1 [Eubacterium] saphenum | reverse complement strand
GACGGCGAGGTTTATTCCACGCAGATAAAGAGCTTTACCCACAACCGTACTTATGATGTTATCGTAAAGAAAGCGTTCCTGTCCCCCGAGGACAACATTCTCATAATCGACGACTTCCTCGCAAACGGCTGCGCGCTGCTTGGGCTTATTGACATTGTAAAGGGCAGCGGTGCGAAAATCGCAGGCGCGGGCATTGTCATAGAAAAGGGCTGGCAGAGCGGCGGCGAGCTTGTACGCAGTCAGGGAATACGCGTTGAGTCGCTCGCGATAGTCGAGTCTATGAGCGCGGAAAACGGCATTGTGTTCCGCCAAGGGCAGACGGTATAGCCATCAGCGTTTTGACGGCATAAGCCGTTGAAATATACATCTGAAAAGTCAAGGCTTTTCACACAAAAATCAGGGAGGAAAAACAAAATGAAGAAAAAGCTTCTTGCCGCTGTTCTGGCGGCAGCGTGCCTGTTCAGCGGCTGCTCGGGCACAAAGGACAAGTCCGGTGACGGCGAAAACACCGTTAAGGCTGGCTTCGTTTACATCGGCAAAATCGACGACGGCGGCTACACACAGGCGCACGACCAGGGCAGACTCGCTATCGAGAAGATGGGCGTTGAAACCGCTTACGTTGAGGACGTTGCGGAAACCGTGTCCGACTGCTCCGAGGCAATCCGCACCCTTATCGACGAGGGCTGCAACCTTATCTACACCAACTCTTTCGGCTTTATGGAAGCAACGATTGAGATGGCAAAGGAGTATCCCGACGTTAAGTTCGCTCACTGCTCCGGCTATCAGAGAAGCGAGAACGTATCCACCTACTTCGGCAAGGTATATCAGGCGCGCTACCTCGCAGGTATCGTTGCAGGTATGAAGACCGAGAAGAACTACATCGGCTATGTTGCCGCAAAAGGCATTCCCGAGGTTATCCGCGGCATTAACGCGTTCACTCTCGGAGTTCAGTCAGTTAACCCCGACGCTGTCGTTGAGGTTGTTTTCACCGATACCTGGTATGACCCCGCTGTGGAGAAGCAGGCTGCGCTCGAGCTGCTTAACAAGGGCGTTGACGTTATCGCACAGCATCAGGATACCACCGCTCCGCAGGTTGCCGCTCAGGAAAAGGGCGCATACTGCATAGGCTACAACTTCCCCACTCCTACCGCTGCTCCCGAAGCATACCTTACCGCCGCTTGCTTCAACTGGGCAACCTTCTACACCGACGACTGCCAGAGAGCGATTGACGGAACGTGGTCTAGCCGTGCATACTGGGAGGGTCTTGCGACTAATATGACATACCTCGACGAGCTTTCTCCGCTCTGCGCTGACGGCACAAAGGAGAAGGTTGAGGCTGCAAAGGCTGCAATCATCGATGGTTCTCTCGAGCCGTTTACAGGTCCTATCAAGAATCAGAACGGCGAGGTTATGGTTGCCGACGGCACAAAGATGACCGACGACGAAATCTGGAATATGAACTGGTTTGTTGAGGGCGTTGTTGGCACTATCCCCGCATAAAAACTTCTGCTGTCCGCGGCATTTCGCTTCGGGCAGCAATTTTCCCATAGCTACCGCTGCCTCGGCCGCGCGCGTGCGCGGTCGGGGATATTCGGTATAATCGGGTTGTTTTCACAAGGGGCGGATTTTGCGCGGTTTGTGAAAGCAATCGGAGTTTTCAAGGAGGTATAAAAGGAAGACATGGAACAGCCGTACATCAGACTAAACAACATCTGCAAGAGCTTTGGCACGGTGCAGGCGAACAAGGACGTGTCCATTGACGTAAACAGGGGCGAGATACTTGCGCTGCTCGGCGAAAACGGCTGCGGCAAAAGCACGCTCGTAAATATGCTCAGCGGAATTTACACTCCCGACAGCGGAAGCATTGAAATCGGCGGAAAAAAGGTGACCTTCCATTCGCCGAAGGACGCGATAAAAGCGGGCATAGGTATGATACATCAGCACTTCAAGCTGATTGACGTGCTTACTGCGGCTGAGAATATCACGATAGGGCAAAAGGGCGGGCTATTCGTAAACAAGCGGAAGATGAACGCGCGCATTGACGAGCTTTGCAAAAAGTACGGCATTCCGATTGACCCCGACAAGAAGATATATAATATGTCCGTCAGCGAAAAGCAGTCGGTAGAGATACTTAAAATCCTGTACCGCGGCGCGGATGTACTTATACTCGACGAGCCTACCGCGGTGCTTACTCCGCAGGAAATCAGCGCGCTTTTCGATATTCTGCGCGGAATGAAGGAGCAGGGCTGCGCGATAATCATTATCACGCACAAGCTTGCGGAGGTTATGGAGATATCCGACAGAGTAACCGTGCTTCGCAAGGGCGAGTGTATCAAAACCGTCACCACCGCGGAAACCACGCCGCAGCAGCTCACCGAAATGATGGTAGGCGCTTCGGTTTCGCTCGAGATAGAGCGCCCGAAAGCGGAGCGCTCGGCTTCTCCCGTGCTGTCCGTAAAGAACCTTACAAAGCGCTCGGCAGAGGGCGTCTTGCAACTTAACGACTGCACGTTTGACCTTTACGGCGGCGAGATACTCGGTATCGCGGGTATCGCGGGAAGCGGACAAAAGGAGCTTTGCGAAATCATCGCGGGGCTTATGAAAGCGAACAGCGGAAAGGTTATGTGCGATGGCGAGAATATTCTCGGGCTTTCCACACGCGCGATAATAAAACGCGGAATAAGTATGAGCTTTATCCCCGAGGACAGGCTCGGTATGGGTCTTGTCGCGGGAATGAGCGTTATGAACAACGTCATTCTGAAAAGCTACAACCGAAACCGCGGGCCTTTCCTCGACAGGAAGTTCGCAAAATCGCTCGCAGAGCAGATTGTAAGCGACTTTGATATATCTACCCCCTCGGTAAACCATGAGGTAAGAAAGCTGTCGGGCGGAAACATTCAGAAGGTTCTGCTCGGGCGCGAAATCTGGCTTCAGCCGAAGGTGCTTATCACCGCATACCCCGTCAGAGGTCTTGACATAGGCTCGTCGTATCACATATACAACGTGCTTAACGAGCAGAAGAAAAAGGGAGTTGCGGTGCTGTTTATCGGCGAGGACCTTGACGTACTGAAAAGCATTTCCGACCGCCTTATGGTTATGCACGGCGGCGAGATTGTGGATATAGTTGACCCCGAAACGGTTACAAAGGAAGAAATTGGACTGATGATGCTGGGGCACAAGCCCGGAGAAACAGCAGAAAAAGGAGGTGAGGCGGTATGACTATCGCGGACAGAATTCACATAACAAAGCGCACGGGAATGTCCTCGCGCGCTGTCGCGCTGACAAACATTCTCGCGGTGGTTATCGCGCTTGCGGCGTCGGGGCTTGTTATGCTGTTTATGGGCTATAACCCCGTTGAGATTTTCGGCAAGATTATCACCGCCTCGCTCTCAACATCAAACCGCATAAGCGAAACGATGAACAAGACTATTCTGCTGACTATGCTGTCGCTAGGTATCGCGGTTGCGTTCCGTATGAAGTTCTGGAACATCGGTGCAGAGGGTCAGCTTTATATGGGCGCGTTCGGTGCGGCGCTGATTGCGTTCGGCTTCCCCGATTTGCCCGCGTGGCTTCTGCTGCCGCTTATGGGACTGAACGGCTTTTTGTACGGCGCAATCTGGGCAATTATCCCCGCGCTGATTAAGCTGAAATTCTCGACAAGCGAAACGCTTGTAACCCTTATGATGAACTATATCGCGATTTCGTTTATCTCCTACCTTGAAGTCGGTCCGTGGAAGGACCCCGAGGCGCTCGGCGCACCGAAAATCGCGAGGTTTTCCGACAACGCGCTTATGCCAAGTGTTCTCGGCGTTCACGCGGGCTGGATTATAATGCTGGTTCTGGTTGTCGTTATGACAATTATGATGAAATACTCAAAGCTCGGCTATCAGATAGACGTACTCGGAGAAAGCGAAACCACCGCGCGCTACGCGGGTATGAACACGCTTAACATAACGCTTATTGCGGTAGCGATTTCGGGCGGACTCTGCGGCGTCGGCGGGTTTATGCAGGCTTCAGCTATCGAGAAGTCGATAACCCATCAGATGTCGGGCGGGCTTGGATTTACCGCCGTAATCACCGCGTGGCTCGCAAAGCTTAAGCCGCCGGTTATCGTTGTAGTTGCATTTCTGTTCTCTATGCTTTTGCAAAGCGGAAAATCACTTCAGATTATGGGCATTCCCTCGTCGATAACTGAGGTGCTTCAGGGCGTCATCATCTTCTTCGTTCTCGGAAGCGAGTTTTTCATCAACTACCGAATTTCTTTCCGTAAAGCGGAAAAATCGGCTGAAGCGGTAAAGGAGGGCTGATAATGGATATTCTGAACGAACTCTCCCTGTTCCTGCAAACCTCGGTTCAGATGGGAACGCACATTCTGTTCGCTATTGTCGGCGGAATTATCTGCGAAAAGGTCGGAAACACCAACCTCGGCATTGAGGGTATGATGCTTATGGGCGCGGCGGTAGGCTTTCAGGTTGCCTGCGCTACCGAAAACGCGCTTCTTGCAGTGCTTGCGGCGGGTATCGCGGGACTTGTCGGCGCGCTGATTTACGCGGTTATTACTGTCACTCTGCGCGGAAATCAGGTTGTCACGGGTCTTGTGCTTACGATATTCGGCACTGGCGTCGCGGGCTTTATCGGGAAATCCGTTTCGGGGTATTCAATCCCCACGCCCGTTATAAACGCGTTCAAGCCGTATGATATCCCCGTGCTGTGCGATATTCCGATTATCGGAAAGGCGCTGTTTTCACAAAGCATTTATGTGCAGATGGCGATTGTCACGGCGATAGTTGCATACATCTACATCAACAAAACGCGCTTCGGGCTTAACCTGCGCGCCGTCGGAGAGGACCCCGCGGCGGCGGACGCTTCGGGCATTAACGTTACGCTTTACAAGTACGTTCACATTCTCGTCGGCGGATTTCTCTGCGGCATAGGCGGCGCGTATCTGTCGGTTGTTTTCCTGACGACGTGGCAGGACAACGTAACCGCAGGTGCGGGCTGGATTGCGGTTGCGCTGGTTATTTTCAGCACCTGGAACCCGCTCAAAGCAATCTTTGCGGCATACCTTTTCGGAATGCTTAAAGGTCTTAACTTCAAGATGCAGGGCTGGGGTATTACCGTGCCGTCGCAGATACTCGAAATGCTTCCGTACATTGCGACAATCGTAGTGCTGATATTCATAACCCTCAGAAAGAAGCGCGAGCATCAGCCGCCGAAATCCCTCGGAAACCCGTATTTCCGCGAGGAACGATAAATACACACATCGGAGAAGCATATGAAAATTGAATCTGTAAAAAGCATACTCACAAAGGCCGTTCTTGCGGGCTTTATGATAGGAATCGGCGGGATAGTTTACCTCTCCGTTGAGAACAATGTCGTCGGCTCTTTTCTGTTCAGCTTCGGACTGTTTTCGATTATTCAGTTCGGGTTCACGCTGTATACAGGCAAGGTCGGCTACATACCCGAGCGAAAGCCTGTCTACCTGCGAGAGGTTGCGCTCGCGATTGTCGGAAACCTTATCGGCACGGGGCTTTGCGCGGCGCTGCTTCGTTGCACGCGGCACTGGGACAAGGTTCACGCTGCGGCGGAAAAGCTGGTTGACGCCAAAACAGGCGACGGCGTTTTAAGCGTACTTGTGCTGTCGGTTTTCTGCGGTCTGCTGATGTATCTCGCAGTCGAGAACTCGCGCATTTCAAAGGAAAAGAACAACTTTATTGCCGCCGTGTTCGGAACGGTTCTGCCCGTTATGGTGTTTATCCTGTGCGGGTTTAACCACTCGGTAGCGGACAGCTTCTATATCTTCGCGGGAAGAATTGACGCTGTGGGCGCGCTTTACCTTGTCCTTGCGGTTATCGGAAACGCTATAGGCGGTATGCTCGTGCCGCTCGCGAAAAAGCTTTTCGACAAGGACTAACCTGCAGAAAGGAGCAGCCATATGACGCTTCAGCAGCTAAGATACGTGCTTGCAATAGCAGACGCAGGCTCTATGAACCGCGCGGCAGAACAGCTGTATATTTCGCAGCCGTCGCTGTCGGGCGCAATAAAGGAGCTTGAAAACGAAATCGGTATCAGCATTTTCCTGCGCACGTCAAGGGGCGTTGTCCTGACGAGCGAGGGCGAGGACTTTCTGATGAACGCGCGGCAGGTGTATCAGCAGTATGAGCTGCTGACCGAGAAATACTGCGGCGCAGGCAGCGCAAAGCGCAAGTTCGGCGTATCATCGCAGCACTACTCGTTCGCGGTAAAGGCGTTTGCAGAAACCGTTAAGAAATACGACACTCTGAACTTCGACTTCGCTATGCGCGAAACGCAGACGATGGAGGTTATCACCGACGTCGGTCAGCTAAAAAGCGAGATAGGCATTCTCTACCGCGACGAATTAAACCGCCGTATGATAAACAAGCTGCTTTCCGAAAACGGGCTGGATTTCTACCCGCTGATAAACTGCCGCGCGTATGTTTACCTGTGGAAAAAGCACCCGCTCGCAGGATGCAGCTCAATTTCGCTGGAGCAGCTTCGGGATTACCCGTGTATGTCGTTCGAGCAGGGCGAGAAAAGCTCGGGCTTCCTTGCGGAGGAGATACTCTCCGACCGCGAATACCCGCGCACAATCCGCAGCACCGACCGCGCAACGCAGCTGAACTTGATGATAGGGCTGTGCGGGTATACGCTTTGCTCGGGAATAATCTGCGAGGAGCTTAACGGCGGGGACTTTGTTGCCGTGCCGTTCAGAGAGGACGACGCGAACAGGAACTCCGTTATGGAAATCGGGTATATCGTAAAGCAGCGCAGCATTCTAAGCTATATCGCGCAGACGTTTATCTCGGAGATGAAAGCGTTTTTAGCCCCCGCAAAGCTTGTGGAAAAGGATTTGCCGCAGCCTGACTAAAATTAACCTATAATGCACAAAGCCGCTTTTGACGAATGAAATCAAAAGCGGCTTATCAGTTATTGTATTCTCCACCGAATGAGGCGGGTTATTTTACTGCGTCAAAGGCTGTCTGGAGCGCTTCCAGCAGGTCGTTGATATTCTCTGTACCGATGGAAAGGCGAATGGTATTCGGCTTTATGCCCTGCTCAAGCTGCTCCTGCTCGCTAAGCTGAGAGTGGGTCGTGGACGCGGGGTGGATAACCAGCGATTTTACGTCCGCAACATTAGCCAGAAGCGAGAAAATAGGCAGGTTGTCAATCCATTTCTGAGCGGTTTCGGCATTGCCCTTTATCTCAAATGTGAAGATAGAGCCGCCGCCGTTCGGGAAATACTTCTTGTAGAGCGCATTTGTAGGCTCGCTTTCGAGCGACGGGTGGTGAACAGCCTCAACAGCAGGGTGCTTTGAGAGGAAGTCAACAACCTTAAGCGCGTTCTCAACGTGGCGCTCAACTCGCAGCGACAGGGTTTCCAGGCCCTGAAGGAAGATGAATGCGTGGAACGGAGAGAGCGTTGCGCCCGTGTCGCGAAGAAGTATCGCTCTGATGTAGGTAACAAATGCCGCCGCACCGACAGCGTCAGAGAAGGAAACCCCGTGGTAGGAGGGGTTAGGCGCGCTTATCCACGCGTACTTGCCCGACTTCTTCCAGTCGAACTTGCCACTGTCGATGATTACGCCGCCGATTGCCGTGCCGTGACCGCCGATAAACTTTGTCGCGGAGTGAACCACGATGTCCGCGCCGTACTCAAACGGACGAACGAGGAACGGCGTTGCAAACGTGTTGTCAACCACCAGCGGAAGACCGTGCTTGTGCGCAACCTCCGCCCAAGCCTCTATGTCGGCAACGTTGGAGTTGGGGTTGCCGAGGGTTTCGATGTAAAGCGCCTTTGTGTTCGCGTTTATCGCCCGCTCTACCTCCGAGAGGTCGTCAGGCTCGACAAACTCGGCAGTTATGCCGTACAGCGGGAGCGTGTGCGCAAGCAGGTTGTAGGTTCCGCCGTAAATGCGCTTCGAGGCTACTACGTTTTCGCCCTGCTTTGCAAGCGCCTGTATCGTGTAGGTTATCGCTGCTGCGCCCGAAGCGGTCGCAAGAGCCGCTACGCCGCCCTCAAGTGCCGCTATGCGCTGCTCAAAAACGTCCTGCGTGGAGTTCGTCAGTCTGCCGTAGATGTTGCCCGCGTCCGCAAGCCCGAAGCGTGCGGCTGCGTGAGTCGAGTTCTTGAAAACGTAGGAAGTAGTTGCGTAAATCGGAACGGCGCGTGCGTCCGAAGCGGGGTCGGGGTTCTCCTGACCAACGTGAAGCTGAAGTGTTTCAAATCTGTATTTCTTGTCTGACATAATCTTATCCCCCGTAATATGTGTATTTTCGTTTTTCGTTTGTTGTCGTTAGATGGGAATGTGCGGTCACATTCGTCTGAGTATACAGGTTATTTTCATATGGTCTGCCTCCCTTGTCGGCGGTTTTGTTTGTTTTCTTTCCTGTGATTAAAGTATACCACATCGCTTGGTATTTGTCTAATGCTTAATTTCTATATTCAGCAATAGGTTTTAGCTATAACAAAACGGAGAAATTGCCGGTGCGCTTTTTCGCCGTTTGGCTCCTATCCTCACGCCTGCCGAAAAGAAAAAGCCGCTTAGATGCATTGCACCAAAGCGGCTCAATAATTCAATTCATTCTATGCGGTTCACGCCTTTGCGATTACTCCGGCTGGAACATATCCTTGCTCAAACCGCAAATCGGGCAAACCCAATTCTCGGGGATATCTTCCCACTTGGTGCCGGGAGCGATTCCGCCGTCGGGGT
>SFHN01000038.1 GCA_004555635.1 [Eubacterium] saphenum | reverse complement strand
TTCTCCTAATTTACATTATACCTTATTGAAGCTGCTTTTTCAATATTCAATTCCACATATTTTGTTTAAGCTTTTTGTGCATTTTCCCTTAAACCAAGAAATAATTTACTTAACAAAAGGTAAATTATTCTTACAAAACATAAAGAAATGGAATGCGTTGCGAAAAACCCACGTCTTGACACGTAAATAGTTTACAAAGCCAAAACGGCGGAAGCCGAAGTTCCCGCCGTTAATGTACATTATTCCTGCCGTGATTACTCTGTCCGCAATGCCTCTACAGGGTCTTTTCTTGCCGCAAAGCCCGCAGGGAAAAGTCCCGCGATAAGCGTCAGCAGCATACTTATTATAACAAGTATCACGCCGCCCTGCCACGGAAGCACGGAGTTCATATTCTCGATATCCGTCAGCGCGTGGATAATCATATTTATCGGGATATTCAGCAGCAGCGTTGCCCCTATGCCGATAGCGCCCGCCGCAAACCCGACGATAAGCGTTTCTGCGTTGAACACGCGCTTTACATCGCGCTTTGACGCGCCGATTGCGCGCAGAATGCCGATTTCCTTTGTGCGCTCGAGAACGGAAATGTAGGTGATTATGCCTATCATAATCGACGAAACGACAAGCGAAATTCCGACAAACGCGATAAGGATATACGAAATCGCGTCGATAATCGTGCTGACGGAGCTTATCATAAGCCCGATATAATCGGTGTAGTTTATGATATCCTCTTTCCTGTCCTCGGCGTTGCAGCGGTTGTTGTAGTCCTCTATGAACTGCGACATAGCTTCCTTGCCGTCAAAGTCGGTGCAGTAAATCGAAATTCCGTTCGGCTTCGCAAGGTCAGCCACGCCGAGAAGCTCGAGGTTTCCGTCATAGGTAGCTTCCGTGCTTTCCGGCTCGGCAGTCAGCGCCATCATCTGCTGAAGCTGCTCTGCGGTCATAGCGTCCATAAACGCCTTTGTAACCGCCGCGGGGTCTGACATACCGAAAAGCGCAGCCTGCCGGTTTTCCTCGGGAAGCATCATAAGCTCCGCCTGCTGCTCGGGAGAAAGCCCCGCGATAAGCGACTGTGAAAGCTGTCCGAGCTGCTCGGGGGACATCATTCCCATAATAAGCTGCATAGCTTCTTCCTGCGACATAGCCTTCTCGGGCTCCTCGTCCTCCTCGGGGAACTCTATTCCCGTGAACACGTCAACAGAGGGGTTTTCGCGCTGCTTTACCACAAGTTCACTTTCGTTCACGCGGTTTATCATATACTCGGTAAGCGCCGCGGTGTAGCCGATTCCGCCGCTTGTAGAGGTAGCCATAAGGCTGTCGGAGTTCGGGCGGAGAATGCCCACTACCTTTATAACGGGAGCCGCGTCAAGAACGCCGCGCATATACTCCTCGTCCTCGCTCATATCATCGTAGCCGCCCTCGCCGTTTTCCTTGTAGAGGTCGCTTGCCACAAGCAGTCTAAACTCAAGGTTCATCAGCTCGTCATAGGAGAACGAAAGGTCGCCCGTGTCAATGTCGAAGCTCTCGCCCGCCATAATCTTCGCCATCATTCCCGACAGCTCCGACTGGTCGCGCAGTCCGAGCGCATAAAGCGCAATGTCGCTCATCTCGTTTCTCTCGTTTACAAGGACAACAACCTCGTTGTACGCCTCGGGCGCCCTGCCCGCAAGCACCTCGTACTGGTCTGCAACCGCAGAAGCGCTCATAAGCTCGCTCCAAACGTTATACTGGCTGCTCATAGCGTTGCTGCCCATTCCCATCATCGTGGAATAGGTGCCCTGTAGCTGCTCGACGCTTCCCGCCATAGCCTTTCCCATCATAGCCTCCATAACGGTTGACGGGTTAACGCGCACTACGTTGTCGTTCAGGTCTGTGCCGTAGATGTACAGGTTTGGCGAATAGGAATACTTTATCTCGGAAACGTTGTCGAGAATGTTGTCGGGGTTACTTTCGAGATACTTCTTGAACTCCGCAAGGTTGTTCGTCTGCATCTCGGAGAGCATTGTTCTCATCATCTCGGTAGAGATGTCGTTGGTGTATATTCTGTCAGGCTCGCGGTTTTCAAGGCTGTCCTGACGAACGCCCATCATAGACGCCATTATCCCCGAATAATCGACGGTTTCTCCCTGTATCGATATCGGGTAGGAGGCGAGCGTCGAGCGCTCAACGCTGTCGATGTAGGTCTGAACGCCGTTTGACAGCGACAGGATAAGCGCGATTCCGATAATTCCGATACTGCCCGCAAAGGCGGTGAGGAAGGTTCTGCCCTTTTTCGTCATCAGGTTGTTCAGCGAAAGCGAAAGCGCGGTCGCAAACGACATCGAGGTCTTAGCCTTGCTGCCCTTGTTTACGGCGGATTTCTTCTCCTTCGGCGCGTTTCCGTCAAACGGGTCGGAGTCGCCGATTATCTTGCCGTCAAGCAGCCGCACTATTCTCGTGGAATACTTCTCCGCAAGCTCGGGATTGTGCGTTACCATTATTACAAGGCGGTCTTTGGCGATTTCCTTTATTAGCTCCATTATCTGAACGGAAGTGTCGCTGTCAAGCGCGCCTGTCGGCTCGTCCGCAAGCAGGATATCCGGGTCGTTTACAAGCGCGCGGGCAATCGCAACGCGCTGCATTTGTCCGCCCGACATCTGATTCGGGCGCTTGTTAAGCTGGTCGCCAAGCCCCACCTTTTCGAGCGCTTCAACCGCGCGGCGGCGGCGCTCCTGCTTGCTTACTCCCGACAGGGTAAGCGCAAGCTCAACATTCGCCAAAACCGACTGGTGGGGGATAAGGTTGTAGCTCTGGAAGATAAACCCGATGGAGTGGTTGCGGTAGGTGTCCCAGTCGCGGTCCTTAAACTCGCGGGTGGATTTCCCGTTGATGATAAGGTCGCCCGTGGTGTAGTGATCAAGTCCTCCAATAATGTTAAGCAGCGTTGTCTTGCCGCAGCCAGACTGACCAAGAACAGACACAAGCTCGCTTTCGCGGAAGCTTATCGAAACGTCGCGCAGCGCGTGAACAACGTCGCCGCCCGTTTCGTAGTCCTTTGTTATGTTCTTTATTTCCAGCATTGTTTCGCTCCTTTCTTGCAGAAACATCAGCGCTTTGAGCGCCCGCCCGCCTCATCGGCAAGCGCTCTTGAAATGCGGCAGTGAAAATCCACCATCGCGCTAAGCTCGTCGTCGGAAAAACGGTCAAGCACGCGGTTCAGCATTTCCAAGCCGTGACGCAGGTTGCGCAGCATAGCCTCTTTGCCCTCGTCGGTTACAATCAGCTTTACGCTGCGGCGGTCGCGCTCGTCAACGCGACGCTCAATCAGCTTTTTCCTTTCGAGCGATTTAAGCGTTCGCGACACGGCGGGAACGGACACGTCAAGCCGCCACGCAGCCTCAGCCACAGAAACCGCGCTGCCGTTTTTGTTTATATAGTCCTCCGCAATGCAGAGAAGTCCAAGCTCCGGCACGGTGAGGTCGTCGGTAAACGCCGACATATTAAGCCCTCTCATCACCTGCATACTTTTGATGAACCGCTCGTATTCCTCGGGTGAAAGCCTGCCTTTTGCAGGGTCATCATCGCAAAGGCAATCCCACATTATAAACAAATTCTCACCCGCCTTTCAAAATATTTTACACGGTTAGTTAACCGTGTTAATTTTACCGCTCTTTGCTTGTAATGTCAATAGCGTGCGCTCAATTTCGGCGGTTTGCATAATTTTAATCAACCGCGAGCATTTTAATATCATTCGATATCTGAAAAGCGGGTGATAGGAAGATGAAAAAGCGCTGCGGGGTGTTCATAGCGGTGCTTGTACTCACAGCGGGCGCGGCGGCGCTGCTGTTTTTTGCTGCGCCGAAGTACGGGTATATTCCCATAGGCGCGGCGGTATTTTTCGCGCTTTGGTGGACGGGTTTTTTCCACTCGATAAAATACACACTGACGATAAATGATATAATTATACAAAGCGGAATAGTATTCCGCAAGGAAAAACATATACCGATTGTAAACATTCTATGGACAACGCGGGTGTATCTCGGGAACGAAAAGAACGTTGATATCCCATTGTTAACGGTAATTCGGACGGCTGGTGGGCATTTTGTAATATTTGCGGACTATTCTACGAAATGTTGAAAACTAAGGGGTAAACACATTATATTGTGTAAAAGACTGCACAGTTGTCAACGGTTTCAACATAGTTTTCAACAGACAGTAAAATTTCGGTCGGTCGAGTGGTCGGGTGTTGTCGCGGCGGGTTTGGTTTCTACGGGCGCAGGCTCGGTTTCTGCGGGCGTAGGCTCGGTTACTGCGGGCGCAGGCTCGGTTTCTTCAGGCACAGGCTCGGTTTCTTCGGGCACAGGCTCGGTTTCTTCGGGCGCAGGCTCGGTTTCTTCGGGTTCGGGAACTGACGTGCTTTCCGCGCTGCTTAATTCATCCAAAGAAGCCGAAGTTGTTTCGGAACTGTTTGGCTGCTCAGCAGACGGTTCTGCTGTTTCTGCTCAGCACGCGGTCAATGTTAAGATGATTGCCGCCGCGGTAATTGCGCTGAGAATTTTCTTTACAGCTGCCATTGTTTTTTGTCCACCTTTTCTTTGTCTTTTGTTTGGAATTCTAAGCGATTCCTTTTCTTATTATATATGCATGCGCGATTCATGCCAAGTATTTTCAGAAAACATTGGCACGGCGTTTTTCGTATTTATTGCTTTTTTTACGACAAAATAATTCGTGAGAGATTTCCGATACAGGAAAAATATCCGCAACGAAAGGGGTTTTTTATGAACATTTCAAACAGCGAGTACGGCGAGCTAGCAAAAAAGCGCTCTCCCGCATCAGCTATGTATAAAACGCTGCCGATGGCGTTTCTTATCGGCGGACTTATCTGCACAATCGGCGAGGGGCTGCTTAACCTCTACGCGGTGCTCGGTTTGTCGGAGGAAAACGCCGGCGCGCTCACCTCGATGACGCTGATTTTCTTAAGCGTACTTCTCACGGGACTAAAGGTATACGACAGGATTGCGCAGGTGGGCGGCGCGGGTACGCTCGTTCCGATAACAGGATTTGCAAACGCGGTGTCCTCGCCCGCGCTTGATTTCAAGACGGAGGGTCTTGTAACGGGGCTTGGCGCAAAAATGTTCGTCATAGCGGGGCCGGTTATCGTGTACGGCATTTCCGCTTCGATAATTTACGGGATACTTTATTATCTCGGCACAACATTTTTCGGTTAAGGGGGGATTACTATGGCAATCTGCGAGGGCAGAACGTTCAGATACAGCAACGCTTCTATAAAGTGCTATGCCGCGGTAGTAGGCAAGGCGGAAAGCGAGGGACCTTACGGCAACGAGTTTGACGAGGTTATCCCCGACAACAAAAGCTCGGCGCAGACGTGGGAGCAGGCGGAGGGTCTGTTTCAGCAAAAGGCGCTAAGGCGGGCTATGGAAAAAGCGCAGCTTCAGCCCGAGGATATGGATTTGATGATAGCGGGCGATTTGCTAAACCAATGCACGGGTTCAAGCTACGGGCTTAGGGAAATGTATATTCCCTTTCTCGGAATATACGGCGCCTGCTCAACCTTTGCGGAGGGGCTTCTGCTTGCGGGAGCGATGGTTAACGCGGGGTATATCGAAAACGCCGCCGCGATTACGTCAAGCCACTTTTCCTCGGCGGAGCGGCAGTTCCGCTTTCCGCTTAACTACGGCGGCGTCAGAACTCCCACCGCGCAGTGGACGGTGACGGGTGCGGGCGCGGCTATTGTCTGCTCGGAGCAGAAGCCGCCGTATATCCGCGCGGCAACGGTCGGGAAAATTCAGGATATGGGAATAACCGATATCAACAATATGGGCGCAGCGATGGCAGGCGCGGCATACGACACGATTTCGCGCCACTTCAAGCATATGGGAACGCACCCCGAAAACTACGACCTGATTATAACGGGCGACCTCGGGCTTGTCGGAAGCGATATGCTGAAAGAACTGCTGAGGCGCGACGGCATTGATATTGAAAAGCAGCACAAGGACTGCGGGCTTATGATATTCGACCGCGAAACGCAGGACGTCCACGCGGGCGGCTCGGGCTGCGGCTGCGGAGCGTCGATGATGTGCGGGCATTTTCTGAAGCGGATTGAAAGCGGCGAGCTGTCGCGGGTGCTGTTTGTTGCAACGGGCGCGCTGATGTCGCCGACGCTTGTGCAGCAGGGGCAGAGTATCCCCGGAATTGCGCACGCGGTTGAGCTTTCGGCAAAGTGAGGGTGTATTATGGATATGTTTATGGAGTATGTAAAGGCGTTTGTTGTCGGGGGGCTTATATGCGTTGTGGGGCAGCTTCTGATTGACCTCACAAAGCTGACGCCCGCAAGGATACTGACGTCGTATGTTGTCGCGGGGGTAATTCTCGGCGCGCTCGGCTGGTACAAGCCGCTGGTGGATTTCGCAGGCGGCGGCGCGACGGTTCCGCTGACGGGCTTCGGATATCTTCTCAGCAAGGGCGTGCGCGAGGCGGTTGACGAAAGCGGGCTTATCGGCGCGTTTATGGGCGGATTTACCTCGGCGGCGGTGGGAATTGCGGCGGCGATTTTCTTCGGGTTTGTCGCAGCGCTTATCTTCAACAGCGGCAGCAAAATCAACGAAACCTAGGTCGAGTGCCTCGACACGCTTTTCCGCCTTTCGTCAAGGGATAGTTTGGCGTGAGTTTATCAACGGCGGGGGTCAAAAGCGCCTGCTATTCGGTTTTGGTGAATTCCCGCGCGTAAGCGCGAATAAAGTTTTTAGGTCAAGCCTTTTTTCAAAAAGGCTTGCGGGGTGTGGTGCAGAGCCCCGCAAGCTTGCCACGCATTATATGCTATGCACAAAACTCTAAAGCGCTAAAGGGAGCTAGGGGGGTGCAACAGGAGGTTGCAAAGTTGTCCAAAAAAGGCGGCGCCACGGACGCCCCCCTTCGCTTTCCTTCTCAAAATAACGACAGGAAAAACTCCTTTTTTCTAAACCGCCTCATTGCATTGGTGTAAAAAACAGAGTATAATGAAGTCGGGAGGTGTCAGTATGGCTAACGAGGAGAAAAAGGATTTTAACGCAATGCTTCACGACAGCAAGGATATGCCGAAGTTCCAAACGATAACCGATAAGGCAAGCATCGAGAAGTACGGCGGCAACAGAATGTATTTTGCGCCGCCGATTGATTACGATACCGTGATGAAAAAAGTCCCGTTCGGGAAGGTCATTACCGTCGGCGAAATCAGGGAATATTTTGCGAAACAGTCGGGAGCGGACTTCACCGAGCCGATTACGGCGGGGATTTTCGTGTCAATAGCGGCTTGGGCAAGCTTTCAGCGCTCGGACAACGAAACACCCTATTGGCGAACGCTCAAAGCGAACGGCGAGCTGAACGAAAAATACCCCGGGGGCGCGGCGGCGCAAAAAGAAAAGCTTGAAAAAGAGGGTCACGTTATCATTCAAAAGGGGAGAAAAAATATCAGATATTACGTCAAGGATTATGAGCGCGCCCTGTTCAGGCTGAAATAAATCGAGCGGCAAATCGCTTACATAAGAAACTGCCCGACAGAGTGTGCTTTGTCGGGCTTTGCTTGTCGAAAAAGCGCCGCGGGAGCAGCCTCTTTTCATTGACACAAAGAGTTTTTTGTGGTACAATATAAGAAGATATGCTCGAGGGGGTGCGACAGAGTGATTTGCGAGCGCTGCGGAAAGGTGTTTGACGAAAGAAAGCAGGATTACTGCGGATTTTGCAGAACAGTCCACGACAAAAGCGGCAAGGCTATACGCGATATCAAGGGGATACTGCTGTATATAACCGAGCGCTTCGGCAGGGATATTCTGTCGGACAGACGGCGCACCGACGCTCTTATCGCCGACCTTTTCCCGAAAGAAACGACGGCGCGGCGGCTTATTTACATAGCAATGTACGACAGTTGCGTAAGGCGGCTGTCCGCGGCAAGGGAAAAGCCGTTTGAGGTTCGCTGCGCGGCAGGCGCAAAGTGCATAAAAAGCCTGCGCGACGAGCTTGGGATAAAAGGGCGGATTTGCACGGAGCTTGTAGAAGCGTTTGGCGCGGCGCTTGGCTGCGATGTCAGCTTTAAGAAAAGCGAGGCGCTTCCAGCTTCCGCCACGGAAAGCAAAAAGAACATCACCGACGCTGCCGAGCAGTATTCGCTCGGGCGGCATTTCGACCGCATACACGACTACGAAAAGGCGCTTTACTGGTTCGAGCTGTCGGCGCTTCAGGACTGCGGAGAAGCGCAGTATTATATGGGCTGCTATCGGCTGGAGGGCAGGGGCGGAATTCAGGACGTGCCGAAAGCGCGCGAGTGGTTTTTGCGCGGCGCGGAAAACGGCGTTGCGGCGGCGGAATATATGAGCGCCTATTTTTTAGCCGAGGGAATTGCCTGCGAAATCGACGAAAAAGCGGCATTTGAGCGGTTTCTCCACGCGGCAAGGCTTGGAGACAAGGACGCGATGAATGTTGTCGCGCTGTGCTATGAAAACGGCGTGCACGTTGCCACCGACAGCGAGCAGGCGAAGCGCTGGCGAAAGGCGATAAAGCACGGCGTTCCGACAGAGCCGCTTCCCGAAACGGAAGCCCCCGAGCCACCCTCCGACGACGGCGAGGAGCACTATCAGAGCGCGCGGCGCTGCCTTGCGGAAAACGACGCGGTAGGCGCGGCGATGTTCTATAAGCGTGCCGCAGAGGAGGGGCATATCCGCGCGATGTGTTCCTACGGAAAGTGTCTGTTTACCGGCAGCGGAACCGCAAAGGACGAGGGCGAAGCGTTCCGCTGGTTCAAAAAAGCGGCGGACGCGGGGCTGGATATCGCGCAGTATAACCTCGGGATAATGTACCTGAAGGGCGCGTTTGTACCGAAGGACACCGAAAAGGCAGTCTACTGGTTCTCTCTCGCCGCCGAAAACGGTCA
>SFHN01000037.1 GCA_004555635.1 [Eubacterium] saphenum | reverse complement strand
GGCACAATTTTTTTATTCTTTAGCACTTTTCTAAAATTTTTTTATTTTTTTTGAAAATTTTTGTGTATAAGTAAAGTTCAGCTGTTTCCGCTGAAAATTTTGTGGTGTTTTTCATATGAGTTTCTTTATTATATATGAAAAACCATATTTTCTTAAAAAACCGCTTTACTTTTTACCCCGTTTTATGCTACAATAAAAAAAATATCCGAAAGGAGTATAATATGAAATCAGTAAAGCTTACCCTTAACCCCCGCGACCGCCGCTCGGTCATCAGCAAGGAAATCTACTCAAACTTTTCCGAGCACCTCGGAAGATGTATCTACGACGGAATTTTCGTCGGCGAGGACAGCGAAATCCCGAACATTGAGGGCTTCCGAAAGGATGTTGTCGAAGCGTTCCGCGCGATACGGCTTCCTGTGCTGCGCTGGCCGGGTGGCTGCTTTGCCGACGAATACCACTGGCGCGACGGTATCGGCGAGAAATCCACCCGTAAAAAGATGATAAACACCAACTGGGGTCACGTTGTCGAGGACAACAGCTTCGGCACGCATGAATTTCTGCGCTTTTGCGAGCTTGTCGGCTGCGAACCTTATATCAGCGGAAACATCGGCAGCGGCACTGTCGAGGAGCTTGCCTCTTGGGTTGAATACATCACTTCCGACGCGGTATCGCCCAACGCTGAGCTTCGCCGCAAAAACGGCAAAGACAAGCCGTGGAAGCTGAAATACCTCGGTATCGGAAACGAGAGCTGGGGCTGCGGCGGAAATATGACGCCGGAGTTTTATTGCGACAACTATCGCAGATATTCGACATTCTGCCGCGAATTCAGCGGTAACAAGCTGTACAGGATAGCCTGCGGACCGAGCGCCGCCGACTACAACTGGACGGAGGTATGTATGAAGCGGATTACCCCCGCGAATATGGACGGGCTTTCGCTGCACTACTACACCATTCCGACGGGCGACTGGCTTCACAAGGGAAGCGCGACGGAGTTTTCCGACGAGGAATATTACAGTACGATAAAGAACACGCTGTTTATGGAGGAGCTTGTCACCCGACACAGCGAGATAATGAACCGCTACGACCCCGAGAAGAAGGTTGCGCTTGTCGTTGACGAATGGGGCATCTGGACGGATGTTGAGGAGGGCACGCACCCCGGCTTCCTCTATCAGCAGAATTCAATGCGCGACGCAGTTCTTGCGGCGATTAACCTTAACATCTTCAACGCGCACTCCGACCGCGTTCGTATGGCGAACATAGCGCAGGCGGTGAACGTGCTTCAGGCGGTTTTGCTGACCGAGGGAAAAACAACGATAAAGACCCCGACCTATCACGCGTTCGACCTGTTCAAGGAGCATATGGAGAACACGCTCATATATTCGCACATCGAAAACAGAGAGGCTTCAGCGGGTATTCCCGCGCTGTCGCAGAGCGCGAGCGTAAACGCCAACGGCGACATTGTGATTACGCTGTCGAACTGCTCGCTTTCCGACAAGTTCAGCGTGGAAATCGGCGGAGCAACGGAAATTAAGTCGGCTTCTGGGCGCATACTCAGCGGCGACGCACGCGCGCACAATGACTTTGACCGCCCCGACGTGGTTTCGATAAAGCCGCTTAGGGTTACTGCAAGCGGCGACAAGGCGAAGGTAACGCTGCCGCCCTGTTCGGTTGCGTGCGTTGTGCTCAAGGTATGACGGCGGAGAAAAAGCCCTGCACGCGCTGCCTGCTTGACGCGGCGGGAAACGCGGATATGTCTGAGCTTATTAAGGAGCGCATTGCGGCGCTTCCGTCCGAGGAGCGCGCGGAAGCGGCTGAATACAGGCGGCGGCTTGAGGTATGTCTAAAATGCGAGGCGCTGTCAAAGGGCGTTTGCGTAAAGTGCGGGTGCTTTGTGGAGCTTCGCGCGGCGCGGAGAAGCAATCGCTGCCCTGCGGCAGCGGATAAGTGGCAACAGCTCTAGGCACGTTTTAGAGTGTATTTTGCGAGAAGCGTGAGCCTTATAATATTGAAACGGCGGGAGCTTTTGCCCCCGCCGTTAATAAACTTGTGCAAATGTTCTGCCTGTCGAAAGGCGGAAAGCGTGTCGAGGCACTCGACTACTTTTCGGAGCCTTCCAGAAAGTAGCTTGCTTCCATATCCGCGACCGACAGCGCAAACGCGAACGGATACATCTCAAGCGCCCTGCCTATCGTGTTTTTGTCCTCAATGCCCGAAAAGCCCATATGCCAGCGTATAGCCATTGCTTCCTCGCGAGTAAGCCGCATAAATCCGCTTATCATATACACCGACTTTTCTCCGTGACCGTAGGGAAGCGTATCGTGGATTTCGTAATAAGGCACTTTCTCCCACTGCCCCGTCGCTTCGTTTTTCGCGTTTCTGAAAGACGTTTTGTAGAAGTTCACCTTGCAGACATCGTGAAGCAGCGCCGCGATTGCTATGCTCTCGTCGGAAGCGGTAAGCTTGTAGTCGGTTTTCACGCGCTCGCGCTCCATATAGCTGACAAGGCAGCGGTAGACGTTAAGCGAGTGGCGAAGCAGCCCGCCTTCGAATGCGTTGTGATATCGCGTGCTTGCGGGGCAGGTGAAAAAGTCGCTCTTGTTCTCGAGAAAATCCAGCAGCTTTTCTGCGCCCTCGCGGTGTATCTTTTCGCGGTAAATCGCGATAAATTCTTCCTTGTCGGTCATATTAGTCCTCCCAGCCCGTAAACTTAACCTTTTTCTTGTTAAGGCAGTGCGCCTCAATGTCAAAGGTGTATTCGTACTTGATAACGGTATAGTTTCCGCCGGTTGTTTCCGCGGTGATATTCTGCGTCATAAGTCCTGCCGACTTCATCTTCGGGTGAGTTCCGTAGGGGGCGCTTTTCTTGCCGTTTTCCAGCACGGGAACCTCGCACACCTTTGCGCCGAACACCGAGAAATACCGCGCGTACTGCGGCGCTTCCGTTTCGTTTTGTATGTGGAAGTCAAGCTGAATAAGGTCGGGGTATTCGTCCGCGCCGAATTCGCGCTTGTTCGAGATAAGCTCGCAGCCGTATGAAAGGCTGTCAACAACGCTTTCAAGGATAAGAAAGCGGTCGTCGCGCGGCACGTTTATCTTGTAGCTGTCGATAATCTCGCCCTTTTTCAGCAAATCAAGCCGAAAGTCACCGTAAAGCTCACCCTTTATATAGGTCGTGTCGATATCTGTACCGCTGCCTCCGTCGTATTTTACGCCCGAGATTTCGACGGTGTAATACTCCCCCTCGGAGTATACATTCATTATCGTATACGACAGGCGGTTTCCGTCAACGCGCGGCGTCTGAATTGCCTCGGGAATAACGTCGGAGGTTGACAGCGAGGTTGTTGCTGTCGTATCGGCGGTGGTTGTCTGAAGCGTGGCAGGCTCCGATTGTTCGGGCGGAGTTTCGCTTTGCTGCTGAGTATAAACGTGCGAGCTTTCCTCGTTTTCGAGATTGCACCCCGAAAGGCACACCGCGCACAAAAGCGCCAGCGCTGCCGCAAGCTTTTTCATAAAACCACCTCCCGAATATTTTCTGATGATTACATTATAATAAAAACAGCCGAAAAAATCAAGTAGGCAAAGCGGAAAGCAACGCGCATTATGCAAAACTGTGCCCGAAAAAGGACAAAACGCACGGATTATCACCGCGTTTCGCGAGTTGCGGTAAACAGCGGGAGTGGAAAACTTGACATTTTGGGGAAATAGTAGTACAATAGAATGTAACGCAGTTTTCGGAAAGCTGCGAATATTATTGAACGGCAGGGCGTTTGTACAGCCCTGTTAGGAAAGGATGTTCATTATGATTAAGGTAACACTGAAAAACGGAGAAGTCAAAGAGCTTGAGCAGGCGATGTCGGCGTTTGACCTTGCAAGAGAGCTTGGCGAGGCAAAGACCGCGTGCCTTGCGGAGATTGACGGCGCGGCGGCAGACCTGCGCACCGTAATCGACCGCGACTGCACGGTAGGATTTCTGACATTCGCGGACGAGCAGGGGCAGCGCGCGTTTAACCACACCGCTTCGCACATTCTCGCGCAGGCGGTAAAGCGCCTTTATCCCGCGACAAAGCTTGCGATTGGTCCTGCTATCGACAACGGTTTCTACTACGATTTCGACACTGAGGAGCCTTTTACTGCCGACACCCTCACGAAGATTGAGGCGGAGATGAAGAAGATTGTAAAGGAGAGCATAAGGCTCGAGCAGTTTACAATGGCTCCCGATGAGGCTATAAAGTATCTTGAGGAGCTTGGCGAGCCGTATAAGGTTGAGCTTTGCCGCGAGCACGCGGACAAGGGCGAGCCAATCAGCTTCTTCAAGCAGGGTGATTTCACCGACCTTTGCGCAGGCCCGCACCTTATGAGCACATCTCCCGTAAAGGGCTTCAAGCTCACGTCTGTTACGGGCGCATACTGGCGCGGCAGCGAAAAGAACAAGATGCTCACCCGTATTTACGGCACGGCTTTCCCCACGAAGGACGAGCTTAACGCGCACCTCGAGCGCCTTGAAGAAGCGAAGAAGCGCGACCATAACAAGCTTGGCAGAGAGCTGGAATACTTCACAACGGTTGACTACATCGGACAGGGTCTGCCTATCCTGCTGCCAAAGGGCGCAAAGGTTATACAGCTTCTTCAGCGCTGGGTTGAGGACGAGGAGTACAAGCGCGGCTACCTGCTGACAAAGACCCCGTATATGGCAAAGCGCGAGCTTTACAAAATCTCCGGACACTGGGACCACTACCTTGACGGAATGTTCGTTCTCGGCGACCCCGACGACGAAACCAAGGAGTGCTTTGCCCTGCGCCCGATGACCTGCCCGTTCCAGTATCAGGTATTCCTGAACAGGCAGCGCAGCTACCGCGACCTGCCGATGAGATTAGGCGAAACCTCTACCCTGTTCAGAAACGAGGACAGCGGCGAAATGCACGGACTTATCCGTGTTCGTCAGTTCACGATTTCCGAGGGACACCTGATACTCCGCCCCGAGCAGCTTGAGGAGGAGTTCAAGGGCTGTCTGGAGCTTGCGAAGTACTGCCTTGACACCGTCGGAATGCTGGAGGACTGCACGTTCCGCTTCTCGCAGTGGGATCCCGCGAACCCGAAGAACAAGTACGAGGGAACTCCCGAGCAGTGGGAAACCGCGCAGGCTACTATGAAGACAATTCTCGACGACCTCGGCGTTCAGTATACCATCGGCATTGACGAAGCGGCGTTCTACGGACCGAAGCTTGATATCCAGTACAAGAACGTATTCGGCAAGGAAGATACTATCGTAACCATTCAGATAGATATGCTGCTTGCGGAGAAGTTCGGTATGGAGTATGTTGACGTTGACGGCGTTAAGAAGCACCCGTACATTATTCACCGCACATCGCTCGGCTGCTACGAGAGAACGCTTGCGTATCTCATTGAGAAGTACGCGGGCGCACTGCCGCTTTGGATGGCACCCGAGCAGGTTCGTATCCTGCCGATAACCGACCGCGCGAAGGAATACGGCGAGGCGATTTCCGCTCGGCTCGAAAGCATGGGCATAAGAACCTCCGTTGACAACCGCAACGAGAAAATCGGCTACAAAATCCGTCAGGCGCAGCTTGAAAAGATACCCTACTTCTTCATTGTCGGCGACAACGAGGTTCAGGACAACACGGTAGCATTGCGCAGCCGCAAGGACGGCGACCTCGGCGCAACGCCGCTTGAGGACGTTATCGCAAGGATAATCAAGGAAAACGCGGAAAAGACGAGATAACAGGAAAGGTGACGAAAAATGGCTGAAAACGCAATAACCCCCGAGCAGCTTAAGGATTTTAACCGTCCGCTTGAGGAAAAGATACTTGAGGCGAACGCGGATGCTTCAAAGACGCTTTGGAAGAAGGTTCTTCCCGAGCTTATGACAGCGGAGATTTTCACGATAGCGCAGCTTTCCGAGCCTGACGCAAACGGAACCAAGATGATGAACGTGCTTCAGATGACCGACAAAAACGGTCACAGCATTATCCCGTTTTTCACGAACCCCGACAAGATAAGGGTTCTTGCGAGCAAGGAGCGGAACACCTTTAACGTTATGAAGCTCAACACCGCGAAGTTTTTCCATGCGATTAAGGGCAAGCCCACGGTGCTTAATCCCGGCACGAAGTATTCACGCGTGTTCAGCCCGTTTGAGATGAACATTCTCGCTGCGGAATACGCACCGCAGCCCGAAAAGCCTGCGGAGTAACAGACACATTGAACGGACTGACTTTTGTCAGTCCGTTTTGATTTGGGAAACATAAGCGCGCAAAAAAGCTGCTCCCGAAAATCGGAAGCAGCCTTGTTTTTTACTTCGCGTAGTCAATCGCGCGGCTCTCTCGGATAAGATTAACCTTAATCTGTCCGGGATACTCCATCTCGTTTTCGATACGCTTTGCGATATCGCGCGCCAGCACCTTCATATCGTCGTCGGAAATCTGGTCGGGCTTTATCATTATGCGAACCTCTCTGCCCGCCTGAATAGCATAGGACTTTTCAACTCCGTGATACGAGCTGCAGATTTCCTCAAGCTTTTCGAGGCGCTTGATGTAGTTCTCGTAGTTCTCGCTTCTCGCCGCAGGACGCGCCGCGCTGATTGCGTCAGCTGCCTGTACTATCGCCGCGATAACGGTTCTGCACTCAACATCGCCGTGGTGCGCCTCGATAGCGTGGATAACCTCGGGGCTTTCCTTGTACTTCTTGCAGACATCAACGCCTATCTGAACGTGGCTGCCCTCGATTTCGTGGTCAAGCGCCTTTCCGATATCGTGCAGCAGACCCGCGCGCCTTGCGAGCGCCGCGTCAACGCCAAGCTCGCTCGCCATAATTCCCGCGAGGTGCGCAACCTCTATCGAGTGGTTCAGAACGTTCTGGCGGTAGGACGTGCGGTACTTCAGACGTCCGATAAGGCGAACCAGCTCGTGGTTCAGTCCGTTTACGTTGGTTTCCATAACAGCGCGCTCGCCCTCCTGCTTAATGCGGAGTTCAACCTCGCGGCGTGCCTTCTCGACGGTTTCCTCAATGCGTGCGGGGTGGATTCTGCCGTCGGTGATAAGTCTTTCGAGCGCGATTCTCGCAATCTCGCGTCTGACGTGGTCGAAGCAGGAAAGCGTGATTGCCTCGGGAGTGTCGTCGATAATAAGGTCAACGCCCGTGAGCGTTTCGATAGCGCGGATATTTCTACCCTCGCGGCCGATGATACGGCCCTTCATCTCGTCGTTCGGAATTGCGACAACGGAAACCGCCGTTTCGGAAACGGTGTCCGCCGCAAGTCTTGCGATAGCGAGCGAGATATACTGTCTTGCGCGCTCGTCGCACTCGTCCTTGAGCTTCTGCTCATACGCCGAAATCTTGAGCGCCTTTTCGTGGTTAAGCTCGCTGTCGAGCATATTGAGCAGGTGTTCCTTCGCCTGCTCGGTGGTAAATCCCGAAATTCTCTCGAGAATGTCCATCTGGTTCGCTTTCAGCTGTTCTGCCTCGGCAACCTTTTCGTCTGCCTTTTTGTGCTTCTGGTGGAGCTGTTCCTCGAGCTTTTCCATCTTGTCGGTTTTCTTGTCGAGGTTCTCCTCTTTCTGCTGGATTCTGCGTTCTGCTCTGGAAATCTCGCCGCGGCGCTCCTTTAGCTCGCGCTCCGCTTCGGATTTCATATGCTGGATTTCTTTCTCCGCCTTGGTACGCATCTGATAGATTTCGTCCTTAGCTTCTACGAGCGCCGTTTTCTTCATCGTTTCGGCTTTTTCTCCGGCTTCTTCGACGATTCGCGCGACCTCTTTTTCGGCGGACTCGAACTGAGCCTCTGCCGACTTTATGCGGTGCTTTATGCCCATATTAAAGCATACGAAGCCCGCAACGACCGCGCCAATGAGAAGAGCCGCCACACCGATGAGCACGGCGATTATCGGGAGCTGAGCTATATCCTCAGCGGCGGCGGCAAGACCGTCGCCACCCGTTATCTGGAGGATCTGGGCGCGTTCTGCGTGGATAACCTGCCGCCCATGATGATGGTGAAGTTCATGGAGGCCTGCGAAAGCTCCTCCCTGCAGTGCAAGTTTGTGGCCTTCGCGGTGGATGTGCGCAGCGGCGTGCTGTTGAAGCCCACGAACTTTTACGGGATCGCGGATGTTCCCATCTGTGAGATGATTACCAAAAAAACAGGCTATCCTGCTTTTTTGCGTAACATGATGAATGCCTCGGCACTGGCGGAAAAATATTACGGCCGCGGACGGGACATAGAGGATTTTGTCTATGTCGGCATTACAAACGGCGTGGGCGCGGGCATTGTTTCGGGCGGCGAGCTGTTTTCGAGCGGCAGCGGTTTTGAAGGGGAGTTCGGACATTCTTCCATCAATTATGACGGTCCGAAATGCTCGTGCGGGAATCGCGGATGTCTGGAACTCTATGCGACCATTCCGCGCATTATCGAAACGGTCAACGAAGAATGTACCGCCAATTTTACCACGATTGAAGAAGTAAGCGAGTTTTGCCGTGAAAATGCCGAAGCCCGTCATGCCATGTATTCCATTATGGATAAGCTGGCCATTGCTCTGGCAAGTCTGGTGAATATTGTCGACCCGGTGCGGGTCATCATCGGGGATGAGGGCAGCGGCATCGGCCAGAGTATGATCGAGCGTCTGGAAAGCGAGGTCAATCGCCGCATTCTTGCGCGCAATGAAAAACATGTGGAAATCGTCCGCTCGGACTTCGGTGCAGAGGTGCGGCTGATCGGTGCGGCAACCATCGTTGCAGATCAGGTCTTTACCGCGCAGATGCGCATTGACGAATAACGCCAGCGCATGCGGCATACCCGGTGCGGATTGATTTAAAAAAGGAAGCTGAAAAAGAGCACAAAACACGCTCTTTTTTTGTTGGGGAGAATCGTTTTGACTGGTCACACCCGAATGATTGAGTGCGTGTGCGATCCCGCCCGACAAGATGCCCGTGCGAGTTTGGCGGGTGCCTGCTTTCGTCATTTTCCGGCGAAAACCATATATTATAAATGAATACAAAAGACGGAAAAGAGGGGATTGTAATGGTGTCAAAAATCTCGGCGGAGAAAGCAAAAATCCGCCTTGCGCAAACGAAAAATG
>SFHN01000036.1 GCA_004555635.1 [Eubacterium] saphenum | reverse complement strand
CACCTGGGGTGTCCCCGTGGACTTTGACCCCGGACACGTCGTTTACGTCTGGGTAGACGCGCTGTCAAACTACATCAGCGCACTCGGCTACGAAAACGATAAATACAACGACTACGAGAAATACTGGCCCGCGGATATGCATATGACCGCAAAGGAGATTGTCCGCTTCCACTCTATCGTATGGCCCATCATTCTGATGATGCTTGAAGAGCCGCTGCCGAAGCACCTGTACGGTCACGGCTGGATTAACTTCGACGGCGACAAGATGAGCAAGTCTAAGGGCAACGTCGTTGACCCGTTCGTGCTTGTGGAGCGCTACGGCGTTGATGCGGTGCGCTATCAGATACTGCGCGATATGCCCTACGGCTCGGACTGCAACTTCACGAACGACCTTATGCTTACGCGCATTAACGCCGACCTTGCAAACGACCTCGGAAACCTCGTTTCAAGAACCGTTGCAATGGTTGACAAGTATTTCGGCGGAACCCTCCCCGCGGACAGAAAGGCGGAGCCGCTCGACGACGAGCTTTGCGCTATGGCAGGTGCGCTGCGCGACAAGATAGCGCCGCTTATCGACGAGGCGCAGCTCTCAAAGGCGCTCGAGGAGATTTTCAAGGTTGTTTCCCGCGCGAACAAGTATATCGACGAAACCGCTCCGTGGATTCTCGCAAAGAGCGAGGAAAAACTACCCCGCCTTGCTACGGTACTGTATAACCTACTCGAAAGCGTTAGAATATGCTCCGCGCTGCTGTCGCCGTTTATGCCCGTGACTATGCCTAAGGTTTGGGAGCAGATAGGTGCTTCTTCCGAAAATGTCGCTTATGATACGCTCGGCACATTTGGCGTGCTTCCCGCAAATGTTACGGTAAAGAAGGGCGAGGTGCTTTTCCCGAGAATTGACATAAAGGCGGAGATTGAAGCGCTTGAGGCTATGAAAAAGTCCGCTTCCTACAAGGAGGACGAGGACCTTGACAAGGCGAATGTAATCACCATCGACCAATTCGCAGAAGTAAAGCTCCGCACGGGAGAAATCACTGCCTGCGAGAAGATAAAGAAGGCAAAGAAGCTGCTGAAGCTCACCGTAGACGACGGACGCGGCGGAAGGCAGATTGTATCGGGAATTGCCGCTTGGTATCAGCCCGAGGACCTTATCGGAAAGAAGATAGTGTTCGTTGCAAATCTCGCGCCCGCGAAGCTCTGTGGAGAGCTTTCGGAGGGTATGATTCTCGCGTGTGACGCGGGAGAGAACGATGTTCGCGTGCTGTTCCTCGACAAGGACGTCCCCAACGGCAGCACGGTAAGATAACCCAAAAATCACCCCAAAAGCACCCTTGCCGCGACACAGGGAGGTGTCATAATGGATATATCAAGAATGGCGAATATTCCCGCGGTCAATCAGACAAATCTGACAAAGCCCGCGGAAAGCCGCACCGAAAACAAAAGCTCAACCCTCGCTAGCGAGCACACCGACAGCTTTATAAAGTCGCAGGCGGCTTTTACCCCCGCCTACACCAAAGCCTCCGCGCAGAAGCAAAACTCCGACAACAATCTGCTTCAACGCGAAAACACGGAAGATGTATCCGCTGTTAAGGACGGGACGCAGACGAAAGGCGAGCTGGTTGCGCAGGGAGTAAAGCACATTATCCGCGCTATGCTTGTAAAGCAGGGAGAAGTGCTTTCGGGGCAGGTTCCGAGCGTCGGCGCAAAGCTGTACGCCGAGGAATTGCTGACGCAGATTCGCGCGCTTTACAGCAGCACTCCCGCCGACGAAGCGAGCGAGGACTACTGGCAGCCCGAGGAAACCGCCGAGCGCATTCAGATGTTTTTCGAGTGCGTGAAAATCGACGACGAGAACAAGCAGGAGCTTTTGCACAAGGCTTTTTCGGGCGCGTTCAGCGAAACCGAGAACCTTTTCGGCGGGCGCGGCAGGCTTCCGCTGGAAAGCTATGAAACGCGGCAGCTTTTGCTGGAGCAGTATTTCAGCGCCGCAAAGCAATAAGCAAAGGAATTACAATGGGCACTATTGGCATTTTTGATTCGCATTCCCACTACTTCGAGAGCGATTTCGGCGAGGAGCTTTACCCGCTGCTGGATTCGCTTCCACAGAAGGGCGTGGAGTATATTATGGCTATCGGCGACAGCCTTAGCAGCAGCCGCTCGCAGATTGCACTTGCAGAGCGCTACCCCTATATCTACGCTGCGGCGGGCATTCACCCCGAAAACGCCGAAACCGCATATGATGGATTTATCGCGGAATTAAAGGAGCTGCTGAAGCATAAGCGCGTTATGGCTTTGGGAGAAGTCGGGCTGGACTACCACTACGACCGCCCCGACAGGGAGCTGCAAAAGCGCGTTTTCGAGCAGCAGCTTGCCCTTGCAAACGAGCTCGATATGCCCGTTATCGTACACTCGCGCGATTCGACAGAGGACACGATGACGCTGCTGAAAAAGTACCGCCCGCGCGGGGTTATGCACTGCTTTTCGGGCAGCCCCGAAACCGCCGAAGAGGTGGTTAAGCTTGGTATGTACATCGGCTTTACGGGCGTGCTTACGTTCAAAAACTCGAAAAAGGCAAGGGCTGCCTGCGCCGCCGTACCGACAGAGCGGCTGCTGCTTGAAACCGACAGCCCGTATATGGCGCCCGAGCCTTTCCGCGGGCAGAAAAGCGACAGCTCTATGATAAAATACACCGCCGCCGCTATGGCGGAGATAAAGGGCTTGTCCGCGGAGGAAATGATAGAGATAACGCGAAACAACGCCTGCAGGCTGTTCGGAATAGGTGAATGATATGAGCGAATTTACGATAATTGCGGCGGGCGAGGAGCAGCGGCAGACGGCGCTCTCCCTGCGCAGGGAAATGCTCGCGCAGGTAAACGGCGTTTCCGAAAGCGAAATTGACGGGCGGCTGATAAGCGGCTTCAGAGATTATCTCGCCTCGGCAGAGCAGACAACGCTGCTCGCATTCTGCGGGGATAAGGCAGTCGGCTGCGCGACGATTTGCTATTTAACGGTTGTGCCGACATTCTCCCACCCGACGGGAAAACGCGCGCACATTATGAATGTTTATACCCGCGCGGAATACCGCAGGCAGGGCGCGGCAAGGCTTATGCTTAGCGCGCTTATTGACGAGGCAAAGCGGCGCGGCGTGACGTATATCTCGCTTGACGCGACGGAAAGCGGAAAGCCGCTTTACCGCTCGCTCGGATTTGAAGCAAGCGGGGAGAATATGGGACTTAATCTTTTTTAATGGAGGAACTATGGACGCAGACAGTACGCGGGAGTTACAGGAAAACACCGAGCAGGAAAAGCCGCACAAGATAAGGCGCGTTCTGCTGGCGCCGCTCACAGCGCTTAACCGCGCGCTTACGGCGCTGCTTAAAAAGGCGCTCGGGAACGGCTATGCCGACGTCACTGAGGACGACGTGATGGATATGGTTGACGCGTTGGTAAACGACGACGACGAAAACGCGATAGAGCAGGACTCCGCGCAGATGATTAGCAACATCTTCGAGTTCAGCTCGCTCACCGCGGGCGACGTTATGACCCACCGCACGTCAATCGTCGGCGTGGACATACGCACGATAACGCTCGACGACCTGATTTACCTAGCGCTGGATATGGGCTTTTCGCGCATTCCCGTGTATGAGGGAACTATCGACAAAATCCTCGGTATGATTATCGTAAAGGATTTGCTTTGCCTTATCGGAAAGCCCGAGCTGTCCGACTTTGATATACACGACTTCCTGCGCGACGTTATTTTCATTCCCGAGGCGTGCAGCTGCCTTGACACATTCCGCTCGCTAACCTCGATGAAGTCGGGAATGGCGGTTGTCGTTGACGAATACGGCGGCACGGCGGGTATCGTAACGCTTGAGGATATCATCGAAGCGGTTATGGGCAATATACAGGACGAATACGACAACGAAAAGAGCGAGATTGTAAAGATAGGCGAGGAGCAGTATGAGGTGCTGGGCGAAACCGACCCCGAAAAGGTGCTGGAGCTGTTCGGAGTAACGCTCCCCGAGGGTCACGAATACGAAACCATCGCGGGCTTTGTCACCGACAAGCTTGGATATATCCCCGAGGGCGACGAGCTAATGCCGCCGACGGTGGATTATGAGGGCGTAAGGCTTATCGTTGTCCTTGTCGAGGACAGGACAATCATCAAAATACAGGTGCAGCGCGCGCCGCAAACCGAGCCTGCGGAGGAAGAAAATAATGCGGATAAATAAGAAGAAGCTTGCCGCGGAGGTTATCGAAAAGCTTCGCGCGGAGTACCCCGAGGTGAAATGCGCGCTGGTTTACACGCAGCCGCACGAACTGCTTATCGCTACGCGGCTTTCGGCACAGTGCACCGACAAGCGCGTTAATATGGTAACACCCGCGCTGTTTGAGCGCTATCCTACGATAAACGCGTTCGCTGACGCAGATATCGCGGAGGTAGAGGGGTACATTCAGTCCTGCGGGCTGTTTAAGACAAAGGCGCGCGATATCGTGCTGATGTGCATAATGCTGCGGGATATTTACGGCGGGGTTGTTCCCGACACGATTGAGGAGCTTGTAAAGCTTCCCGGTGTCGGCAGAAAAACCGCAAACCTGATTGTCGGCGACCTTTACGGAAAGCCTGCGTTTGTCTGCGACACGCACGTTATAAGGCTCACGAACCTGCTTGGTCTTGCGGACACAAAGGACGCAGCAAAGGTGGAAAAGCAGCTTCGCGCCGTTGTCCCCGCCGAGGAGGGGCTTTCGCTATGCCACAGGCTGGTTCATCACGGGCGGGATATCTGCATAGCGAGAAGCCCGCGCTGCGGCGAGTGCGTTCTGCGCGAATGCTGCAGGAGCAGAAAGATTTAAAGGTGGTATTATGAGGCTTGAAATTGCTCCGCTTATAACTGCTTTTGTCGGACTTGTATTCCTTATAATAGGTGTGGCTTTCGGCGGCGCGGAAATCAGCAAGCGCAGCTCCTGCTCCGCGCAGACAGTGGCGGTTGTTTCGGATATCGTTGCCCAAAGCGACGATGACGGCGATTCCTACGCACCCGTGCTGAAATTCCGCGACGCCGACGGAAACGTCTGCGAGCAGACGCGCAGCATATACACCAACCCCTGCAAATACGAGGTTGGCGACGAGGTCGAGATTGCGTTTAACCCCGAAAATCCCGCGAAGTTCTACATAATCGGCAGCTGTGCCGAGCTGATTTTCGCGGTGATTTTCTCCGGCGTCGGATTAGTTGTTTTTCTTATCGGAGCGGTGCCGCTGGTCGCTTTCCTGATACTTTATGCAAAAGAGCGCAAAAAGCAATAGTCCGCGCCAACTTATTACCAAATATTCCGCCGTTTTTTGTGGTTATCTACAAAATCGGCGGATTGCTATTGCTTTTTTGGAAGAAAAATGATACAATAAATTCATATCGGACATTGCGCGAGCGCTGTTTGTGTGCTTTTTATGCAGATTGTTGCATATTATGAGCAGCGTTCCTGCAAAAAATAAGGAGGTTTTTCTTTGGAATTCAACATCTATGTAGTTATCGCGTTTATCGTGTACGGTCTGGTTATTCTCGGAATAGGTCTGTTCTCGTTCAAAAAGTCCAAGACAGTTTCCGACTATTTCCTCGGCGGCCGTAAGCTCGGAAGCTGGACTACCGCTATCTCCGCGCAGGCTTCTGATATGAGCGGCTGGCTGCTTATGGGTCTGCCCGGAGCGGTTTTCGTAGGCGGTCTTACCGAAAGCTGGATTGCTATCGGTCTGTTTATCGGAACCTACATAAACTGGCTTGTCGTTGCGTCAAGGCTGCGTAAGGTTTCCTTTGCGGCGGGCGACGCAATCACTATCCCGGAATATTTCCAGAAGCGCTTCTTCTCAAAAAGCCCCGTTGTGCGTCTTGTCTGCGCGGCTATCATATTCATCTTCTTCCTTGTGTACACCGCTTCTGCATTCAGCGGCGGCGCAAAGCTGTTTAACTTCGTGTTCGGCACCGACTACACCGTATCGCTCACAATCGGCGCGCTTATCATCATCTCCTACACGTTCCTCGGCGGCTTCGTTGCTGTCTGCTGGACTGACCTCATTCAGGGTCTGCTGATGTTTGCTGCGCTTGTTATCGTGCCTATCGTATGCTTCGTTCAGACTCCCGATATGGGCGCTGTCGCAATGCCCACCGTTGACATCGGCGGAAAGGCTGTCGAATACTACACAAGCTTTATTTACAGCTCGGGCGGAAAGCTCGCGTGGACTTCCGTTCTCTCGGGTCTTGCGTGGGGTCTCGGCTACTTCGGTATGCCGCACATTCTCGTAAGATTTATGGCGATAAAGTCCAGCGACCTTATCAAGAAGTCCCGCATTATCGCAACGGTTTGGGTATTTGTAACGCTCGCTGCGGCAGTTCTTGTAGGTATATTCGGCTACATCTTCCTGCATTCCGAAGGAAACGAGGCGCTGCTCGAAAAGTTCACCGCAATGGGCGACAACGAGAAGATTTTTATGTTCCTCAGCTCCTCGCTTCTCCCCGGAATTATCGCCGGTGTTATTCTCTCGGCAATTCTCGCGGCGATTATGTCTACCGCAGATTCGCAGCTTCTCGTTACCGCTTCCGCTGTAACGAACGATATGTTCAAGCTGTTTAAGAAGAACGCAAGCGACAAGCTGCTTATGTGGATTAGCCGTATCGCGGTTATCGTTATAGCAGTTATCGCGTACTTCATCGCGCTCGACCCCGACAGCTCGGTTATGGGTCTTGTATCCTACGCTTGGGCGGGTCTTGGCGCGGCATTCGGCCCCGCAATGATACTGTCGCTGTTCTGGAAGCGTATGACTATCCACGGCGCGGTTGGCGGAATAATCGCGGGCGGCGTTTCGGTAATCATCTGGGAAGCAGTTCCCGCGCTGTCCGGCACAGGCATATACTCGCTGTTCCCTGCGTTCATTATCGCGGGAGTTACGGTAATTGTATGCTCGCTCTGTGCAAAGCCCGACGATGACTTCAAGAAGAAGGTTGACGACCTGTTTGAACGAGCAAAGAACGATAAGGCTGCAATCGGCGATTGATTACAACCGAATAATTAAATGGAACGACCGCCCGAGGATTTTCTCGGGCGGTTCTGTTTTGTGTTCTATACGAGCCGGTCAGTACGCCGCGCCGATAACGAACGTGTTCTCCGTTATGCCCGAAACCTCGCTTAGCATATCGCAGCCGATTACCCAGCTTTGGGAAAACACCTCAAATTCACGCGCGGAGATACTCTCAAGCTTTTTGCAGTTCGTAAACGCGCCGAAAGACAGCGCAACCGTTTTTTCCGTCGGGAAAACAACGCTCTTTACCGAGCTTTCAGCAAAGCAGCACGGTCCAACTCCCGTAAGTGTAGTCGGTAGCGTTACGCTCTCGATATCAGGCGATGAAAACGCGAATGCGTCGATTTCCGAAACGCCCTCGGATACCGTAATGTGCTTTGCCTTGCCGCAGCTGAAAGCGCTTATACCGATTCTCGTTACCGGCAAGTCGTTTATCTCGGCAGGAGTAGTCACGTTGGCGCTGTCGCCGGTGTAGCTGTATATTTCGGCATAGCCGTCGTATGCGCGGTACTGAAATCCGTCGTCGGTTGTTTTAATTTCGGGCGGGTAAATCAGCTCGGGCAGCGTCCTTCCGTTGTAGCAGTAGCCGAGAAGCGCCGCGTCCTCGCAGTCGGAAATCAGCCACTTCCCGTTTTCACAAACGGCGGTCAAGGTGTAGGTCTTGTCCCACTCCTCGTCGCGGATAAACGTGCCGTCAGAATTATACTCCCCCGCCACGTCCGCAAGCGTGAATACAATGCTGTCGCCGCTGCGCTCCGCCTTTGTAAAATATGTGTCATAGGACGGCTGACTGAAGCACGCCATAGTGTCCGTCCGATAAAGGCTGCCGCCGATGTCCTTGTATATCACCGAGGTTTTCGTAAGCAGCTTTTCGCAGTATTCCGCCGTGCATACCTCGCCGAAAACCGCGTATAGGTCGCTTATGGTGTGTATGCTGTCGTCGCTTATCTTGGCAAAGGTGAGAACCTCGCCCTCGCACTCGTATTCAACATAAGGATATGATGTTTTCAGCTTCTGACGCGATTCCTCAAACTGCAAATAATCGAGAAACAGCTCGCTGAAACCCGCCGCAAGCGCGTCGCCGATTGCAAAAAGCTCCTCGTTTATTGCAGGCTCTTGCTGCGGCAAATCCGAAGCGGTTTCCGAGGAATTTTCGCTTTCCGTCGGATAGGTCTGCTCCGCATTGGGCGGGATATCCGCGCTTTCCGTCGGAGAAGTCTGCTCGTCAGTAGGCGGGATATTTCCGCTGTTTTCATTATCCCCACTCCTGCACCCTGAAACGGACAACAGCACCGCCGCCGCAAGAATTGCCCCCAAAAAACGTTTCATAAACACGCCCCCATTTTCCCATTGTCTTTACTAATAATACAGTTTAACCGCGCCAAAAATCTATGTAAAAATGTAACAAATTATTGTCCACTCATTTGTGCAGTATTCCGCAGATTTCGCTTTGGAAAAGCGAAATTATTGGGCATTTCACCACTTGATAATTGCCGCTTATTACTGTATAATAACCTAAGGTTTTGAGAGGGGAGGATTTTTATGGCAAAAAGCACGGTTAAGGACCTTACGACAGGCTCGCCGATGAAGCTTATCCTCGGCTTTATGCTGCCGCTGCTGCTCGGAATGCTGTTTCAGCAGCTGTACAATATGGTGGATACGGCGATTGTAGGTCAGTTTCTCGGGATAAAGGCGCTCGCGGGAGTAGGCTCGACAGGTTCGATAAACTTCCTCGTGCTTGGCTTTGTGCAGGGCGTGTGCCTTGGCTTCGCCATCCCCGTGGCGCAGCAGTTTGGCGCAAAGGACTTTGACAGCATGCGAAAATACGTCGCGAATACGCTGTGGCTTGCACTCGCGTTTGCTGCGGTGCTGACGACGGCGACAGGTATTTTCTGCGCGGATATTCTAACGCTAATGGACACGCCCGCGGACATTTTCCAAAGCGCCTATGACTATATTTTCGTTATCTTCCTCGGAATCCCCGTAACGTTTTTGTATAACATTCTGTCGGGCATAATCCGCTCGGTCGGCGACTCAAAAACACCGCTTTATTTTCT
>SFHN01000035.1 GCA_004555635.1 [Eubacterium] saphenum | reverse complement strand
CGGACTTCGTTCCCTCTATGCACGTTGAGCTTTCTAACAGCGGCAAGGAGAAGGAGGTTGAAACCGTTAAGTACAACGCTCCCAAGGCTCCCGTTACTCCCGCTGAGGCTGTGCCCGTAACCTATGCAGGCACAACAGACAGCGCAGTATCCTCCGACGGCGTAAAGATGAGCAAGGTTGTCATCATCGCAAAGCAGGATAAGTTCGAGCAGCTCAAGAGCGCGATGACCTCTATCGGCATCACGGGCATGACCGTTACGAACGTACTCGGCTGCGGTATGCAGAAGGGCTCTACCGACTACTACCGTGGAGTTAAGGTTGAAACTCACCTGCTGCCTAAGGTAAAGATTGAGATTGTAGTTTGCAAGGTTCCTGTTGAAACTGTTGTAGAAACTGCAAAGAAGGCGCTTTACACAGGCAACATCGGCGACGGCAAGATTTTCGTATACGACGTTGAGAGAGTTATCAAGGTGCGCACGGGCGAAAGCGGCTACGACGCGCTTCAGGATAACGAATAAGTTCAGCCCTATCGCATAATAAAAGCCCGAGGAGCAAATGCTTCTCGGGCTGATTTTGTTTGTGTGATATCGGCACGCTAACCCGTACCGCGCTCGGCTTTCGCTTAGTTTTCGGAAAGCGCCTTCTTGCCGAAAAGCTCCGAGCCGTCCATTCGGGCTATGCCGTAGTCAACGCTCACCTTTCCGCCCGTGTACAGCTTGTTGAAGCACTCGATAATGCGCGCCGAAACAATATCGCCGTTCTCCGCGTTTGCGTCCATCAGAATGACAATGAGCTGCTTGCTCGAATAGCGCGTCGATACGTCAGAACGGCGCAGCGACGTGTAAATCGCTTTTTCCAGCAGCTCAAGCGCAAGCTCGGTTTCGTCAGCGTCCGGCTCGCCCGTTTCCGTCACCGTGAAAAGCACCGTCTGAACCTCCCTGCTGCTGCGCTCGACAAAGCGGCGGATAAAGTTGTAGACGTGGTGGAAGCTGTCAAAATCGAGCAGGTATGCGTCCCTGCCGCTGTCCGCGCGGGACATAAAATCGCGCAGATAGTTAAGGTCAACCGTCTTTCCGCCGCGGCTGCTCTCCGCGTGAACCTTGTCGCTGAAAAAGTGATAGGAGTTCTTCCCGTTCTGCTTGACGTAATACAGCGCCTTGTCCGCGCAGTTGTAAAGCTTGTTGAAGTCAGCTCCGTCGTCGGGCGTCTGCGCTATTCCGATTGATACGGAGGAGTTGGTTTCAAACTTGCACTGCTCAAGCTTGTAGCAAAGGTCGGATATGATGTCCGAAGCGCGGTTACCAAGCTCACTTTTCGACGTAACGCCGTTCACAAACACAACGAACTCGTCGCCGCCGATACGGCACAGCACATCGCCCTCTGCTGCGAAGCTGCACAGCGTGTCCGCGAACATTTTGAGCGTTGTGTCGCCAGCGATATGACCGTAGTTGTCGTTTATCGCCTTGAAATTGTCCATATCAATCATCATAAGCGCGCCCTGTGCGCCGTCCGCAATCAGCTCGTTCACCGTTTCCTCGGTGTGCGCTCTGTTCCACAGACCCGTCAGCGCGTCCTGACGCGACTTGCTTTTCATCTCGGAAACCTCGAGGGTTTTCTGCTCGAGCCTGTCAGCAAGGCTGCGGCGCAGTTCCTCAAGTTCCAAAACCCTACCTATGCGCGACAGCATTACCTCGGCGACAAACGGCTTCGCAATAAAGTCAACCGCGCCCGCCTTAAAGCAGCGGGTTTCGGTTTCGCTGTCGTTGTCGGCGGTGAGGAAAATAACCGGCGTGTTCTGGCAGCGCTCAATGCACCTTATCTTCTCCATCACCTCAAACCCGTCCATTTCGGGCATATTGATATCCAGCAGCACAATGTCGCAGTCGTTGCTTTCGAGATAGGTCAGCGCCTGCGAGCCGCGCATAACTGCGGTTACCTTGTACTCGCTGCACAGAACATTTTTCGCCGTTATGAGGTTAAGCTTGTTGTCGTCCACAACCAGAATATTCTTCATACTGTTTCTCCCAAAATCTTTCGATTATTCCTTAACGAAAAGAACGCCCAGCGTGCCCATTCCGCAGTTGCTTGAAACTGTCGCGGAGGCTCTTGTAACGATTATCTCATCAAACCCGCAAAGCCGCTCCGCCTGCGTTTTCGCCGCGTTAAGCTGCTTTATGGTACAGCCTGCGTGGGTTATGAAAAGCCGCTTTTTGTCAATCTTCTTTCGGCGGCGAAGCGCGCCATTTATGTAGCGCATAACCGCTTTTTCATAGTTACCTATCTTTATGGTTTTAAGGGTCATTCTGCCGTCCTTCAGCGTAAGCACGGGATGCACCATAAAAATGTCGCAGACATCGCGAACCGTCTTGCTGACGCGTCCGTTCCGATAGAGATAATCCGCGTTCTGTGTGATAAAGGTTGTCGAAATGCTTTGCTTCATCTGCTCAGCCTGCAAAGCAATTTCTTCGCCCGAACACCCCGCGTCGCGCAGCTCCACCGCGCGTATAACCATATGCCCCATTCCCGTGGACAAATGCTGCGAATCAATAACGCGAACACGCTTTCCGTCCTCGCCCATAAGCTCAAGCGCCGCGCACGCATTCTGATAGGAAAGGCTGATTTTTGAGCTTATGGAAATGTGAATAAGCTCGTCGTATTTTTCAAGCTGCGAGAGGAAATGCGCCTTGTATTCCTCGGGGGCGGGAGCGTTTGTTTCGGCTTTTTCGCCGCCGTTTTCGAGATATTCCAGAACATTTCCCGAGGTAATCTCAAAGCCGTCCTTAAACCGCCCCGTTGCCGTCGTTATGTAAAAATACACAATCGCGACATCGTTTGCTTTGATGTATTCGTCGGGCAGGTCGCATACGCAGTCGGTGGTTATTCCGATTTTCTTCATTTATTCGCCCTCCCTTGCCGACTTTAGCCGCGCGATTTCCGCCGCCGCAGCCTCATACTCGAAGTCCTCCGCAAGCTCTGCCGCCTTTGCGAAGTAATTTTTAAGCGGCTCGCCGCGATAGCAATACTGCTCGGTCTGCTTTGCGATTTCCGACATCGTGTCGCCGTCAAAGCTTTCGCACGCTTCGCTTGCGCGTGCTATATATTCCGAAAGGATATTTTGCCCAATCTCCGTAAGTCCGCCGCTCTCCTGCTGCGGCGCTTCCTCGGGCGCTTCTCCCAAATAGTCCCGCGCTATGCCGATAACCTCTCCGTAAAGCCGCAGAAGCTCATCGTTCTTCTTTTCGATAACACCATAGCTCTCCGCCTTGCCAGCCATTTCAAGCTCCTTTGCAAGCTCGGACAGCTTTACAGCGCCTATGCTAAGCGACGTGCTTTTAAGCGCGTGTACCTCGATTATATAGTTCTTCCAATCCTTATTCGCAAACAGCTCGCCGATATGCGCGCATTTTTCGGTTCCCTTCTTCACATAAAGCGCAAGGATTTCGCGGTAAGCGTCGCTGTCGCCGCCCGTGTAGGACAGCCCCTTGTCGGGGTCGAACATCACGGAGCTTTCGCGGCGGACAGGCTCGGCTTTTCTGCGCTCCTGCCCCGCAAATGCAGCCCCCGTCGGTGCCTGCATATACTCCTTCGGCAGGTAGTTCCTAAGCGCCCTGTCCAGCGCCGAAAGCTCAATCGGCTTTGCGAGGAAATCGTTAAAGCCCGAGTTTATGAACATATCCCGCGCGCCGTTTACCGCATTTGCCGTCAGCGCAATAATCGGCAGCTTTTGGTAGTATTCGCCCTCGGTTTCCCTGATGATACGAACCGCCTCTACTCCGTCCATTTCGGGCATCATATGGTCCATAAACACCAAATCAATGTCGCGCGAGCGCAGCATTTTTATCGCCGCGCGCCCGCTCTCCGCCGTCATAAGCTGCATATTGTACGGGCGCATAAGTCCCGCAGCAACCTTCAGATTTATCGCGTTGTCGTCAACGATAAGTACCCTTGCTTTCGGCGCGGTAAAGCGTATGTCCGCTCCCCTGCGCTCGTTGAGGTTGAGCACGATGTTCTCGCCGTTAAGCGCAGACGCCGCCGACAGCGAATAGAACGGCTTGTAGATGCACTTTAGCTTGTCGGGAAGCGTTATCGAATCCACCCTGTCCTGAACAACAAACACGCCGGTCTTTTCCGAAGCGCTTAGGAAGAAATCCTCGTTTTGGAGGTACGCTTCCCTGCCGACGAAATAGTGCGTTGCTTTTGCCTGCTCGGGGTTAAGCTCCGCGGGGCTGCCGCAGCAGCTGAAAGCCACATTAAGCTGCCTGCCCATACCGAGAAACAGCTTCGCGTACTCCTCCCCAAGTCCGAAGCCGACGGCGCTTATGCTCTGCGGCTCCTTAACCACGGCAAACGGGCGCTCGTCCTTGACCTTCAGCGGGACAACAAACGAAAATTCCGTGCCCGCGCCGTACTCGCTCTTAACGCTGATAAAGCCTCCCATCTGCGTTATCAGCCGCTTTGAAATCGGAAGTCCGAGACCGGTGCCCTCAACCGAGCGGTTCTTTTTTGTGTCAACCTGACGGAAGCTTGTGAAGAGCTTTTCGATGTTCTCCTCGGTGATACCGATACCGGTGTCCTTTACCGAAACGAAAAGGTTAATGCCGTAATCCTGCTTTGTCTGCGAAACCGTAAGGGTTACGCTGCCGCGCTCGGTGAACTTTATCGCGTTGGTCATAAGGTTGATGATAACCTGCCGTATACGCACCTCGTCGCCGATAAGCCCGCAGGGAGTATTCGGGTCTGCGTCAACGTAAATCTCGATTTTCTTGCTGCCCTTTCGTGCCTCTGACATATTTATGACGTCGTTAAGCGTGGACGCGATGTTGAACTCGTCGTTAATAAGCTCCATTTTCCCCGACTCAATCTTCGAGAAATCAAGGATATCGTTTATTATCGCAAGCAGGCTTCTGCCCGAGGTCTGTATGTTAAAGCAGTTTTCGCGGACGTTTTCGTTAAGCCCGCTTTCGCGCAGGATAAGCTCGCACATTCCGACAATCGCGTTCATCGGCGTGCGGATTTCGTGGCTCATATTTGCGAGGAAGTCGGATTTGTAGCGCTCCGCCTGCCTTGCTTCCTCGACGCTTTTGCGCATTTCCTCCTCGTTTTTCTCCATACTTCTGATAAACACGAGCAAAAAGCACTCCGCCGTAAGCATTACCGAAATCCTCACAATAAACTCGGTAATCTCGACCGAGCTGCCGAAGCTCACGCTCTTCAGCACGAAAATATGAAACAGCGCTCCGCCGATAATTAGCAGCACATAAATCGTCAGCAGCCGAACGTTCTTATACACCGAAATAAGTATAGCCGCGCCGAGGAAAACCGCGATTGACGGGTAGATATTCTGCTCCATAATGCTGCACAAAAAAATGTTTGAAAAAGAAAACAGCGTAAGGAAAAGCGGCTGAACGCGGCAGACGGTTTTGGGGTGAAACGTAAGCACGGTCAGCACGACAGCGTGCGCGGTGAGCGTTATCGGAACCCAAGCCGCCCAGCTGCTGAAATATGCCATCGCATACATTATCAGCGTGCATAGAATAAAAACTGCCCACGCTGCCCTTGCGGCAATCCTCTTATCGGTCACTATGTCCGTGTACTTCATCTTGTACGCTCCTAAAAATAATCTATCCCGCCGCCATAATCCGCCTTGCCCGAAGCGCAAAACCGGTCGTCCAAGTTAACATCTTATAAACAATCATACAACATTATTCCGATAATGTCAATAAGTGGAAGCAATTCTTGCAGAATTAGCGCGGATTTGTACAAAAATAACCCGAGAATGATATCACTCTCGGGTAGGTTATGTGTTCAGAAAAGCTGAAAGCCCAGTATTCCGCAGACGCAGGCAATGCCTCCGGCAAGGCTTAGCGCAGAGGGCTTTTCCGCAGCTTCATCGGAGCGTTTTTTCGGAAGCAGCCCCATCACGAAGATAACAACAAGTATCATCGGCTGTATAAACGAGTAGCTCGTTATGCTTAGCACCGCGACATAATTCATCACAAGAAGTCCGAGCGCGTTAGGAAGCTTTGACGCAAGCACAAGGCAAACGCCCTTTTTCCCCTCGGGCGAGCGCGCGGCAATTGCCCACGGCTTTGCGGGAACAATCAGCACCAGCGCCAGCACAACGAGCGCAAAAAACAGCGTCATCGTCGGAGAAACATACTCCTCCGCCGCCGTGATAACAAAGCCGTAGCCATAGCTTTGCAGCAGGTAAAGCACAAGCGGCAGCGCAATCTTCTTGTAGTTCACGGTTTTTCTTCCCGCGACAGCAACCGCGACAAGCCCCGCCGCAGTAACCACAATAAACGCAAGCTTCAGCGCCTTTAGCTCCTCGCCACGGATTATCTCGGTGAAATACGACATAAACAGCGTAAGCCCGAGCCACGCCTTCAGCTCGAAAACCGACATATCGACAAGTATCTTTGCCGACATCGAAAATTCCAGCAGCTTGCACAGCGCAATCAGCCCAACCGCGATAAACGTCTGCGGGCAAAGCGTAATCAGCCTGTCCTCCGCGCCGAGAAACGGTAGCAGCAGCGCGAAAAACACCGCCGTGCCCGCCGCCATAAGAAACGTCAGCTCATAGCCGTTCATCTTCGCCTTGCTTACGGCGTATTTGTCGTTAAGCGAGGTTATCGTAAACATCGCCACGACAAAAAGCATCATCAAAACCGTCATATTATCTCCGTCTTTCTCTGTTTCGACACACAAAACCGACACCGAAAATCGGTGCCGGAATTATGTAAAGTCAGTTCTTTCGTCTTTCTATACCGTTGTCAAAGTAGTACCTGCTTTTATTGTCATACATACGCTTGTCGGAACAGCGCTCAAGCTCCGCCATATCTGCCTCGGGGAACTCCTTCTTAGAAGCATAGCCAACCGCAAGGCTAACGCCGTCGGTTATATAGCGGCCCTTGCACTTGGCCGCAAGGTCATTTAGCTCCGCGATGTACTCCTGAAGCTCCCTTTCCGAGCATTCGACAAGCGCAACAAACTCGTCGCCGCCCGTGCGATATGCCCTGCCCGAAACGCCGAACACTCTCAGCATACACTTCGCCGCGTGCTGAATAAGCTCGTCGCCCGCCACGTGACCCTGCGTGTCGTTAATGTTCTTCAGCCCGTTTACGTCAACCGACACAACCGTCATATTCCTGCCTATTCCGTGGCGCTCTGCGTCCGCAATATCGTCGTCATAAGCGCGGCGGTTGTAAAGCCCCGTAAGCTCGTCTGTCTTTGCAATGCGAATAAGCTTCTGCTCGCGGCGCTTTTCCTCCTCGATTACCATAGTTGCGAAAATGACAACGGTTGCATAGCCGTTTTCATCGGTTTTTACGGGGAAAAAGCTTGCGCGCCCCCAGCCGATATCGTAACCGATATACTCGCACGACACCATACTCTTTCTGTAAAGCCGCTCGGGAATTGTGCTTAGGTCGGTGAACTCCAGCATCAACGGGAGAAAATCCTTCAGCACGGTATGTCTCATAGCGCCGTGAAGCAGCTTCTGATTGTCCTTGATATCACTGTTTTCGCGCAGGAACGAGCCAACTATCGTTGACGCCTGAACCTCGGAATACTTGTTGTTTACAAGGTCGATAACGTGCAGGGTGTTGTAGACTTTCGACACCGCGCCGATAATCTCGTGCTGCTCTTGCTCAAGCTGAAGCGCGTCCTCCAGCCGCGAGTTTATCTCTATGACCCTTTCCATCGTTTTGATGTATTCTTTCTCTGCCGTAATATCAACCGCAAGCCCCGAAAGCATAATGGGAGTGCCGTCCGACCTGCAGGTAAGCTCTCCGGCAACGCGCAGCCAACGATACTCGCCGTCCGCGCGCATCGTTCTGTACTCGTGCTCAAACTCCCTGACGGGGTCATCCCCCGAAAACAGCTTTTCAAGCTTCTCGGAAAGCCCGCTTAAATCGTCCGGATGAACAATCCCCATTCTGTTTGACGGGTCGCTAATGCGCTCGTCAACATTTCCGAAGCCAAGCAGCGCGCCGTAGCCGTCGTCAAAGCAATGCTTGATTTCTTTTCCGTTCTCGTCGTAATAAATGCGCCAGAACCCCGCGTTAAGCACCCTGTATGCAAGCTTGTTGAAAAGGCGCTGTTCCGAAAGCTTCTGCTCGCGGTCATACAGAGGAACAAGCTCCCTGTCAACCTCATACACATAGAGATAAAGCTCTCTGTTTTCGTGCGAGAAGTTTTCCGTCGGGCGCATTTCCATCATAGCCCATATGTACTCGTCGCCCGAGCGCCGTCTATAACGAATGCGCCAGATATCGCTGTACTTTGCGAAATAATCCCGCAGAAAATCGAGGTTGACATTCGATAGAAACAAATTCGTGTCCTCGGGGTGAACGTAACCCTGCCTTGCATACGCCATAAGATATTCGTTCAGCTTATCCGGCGTCTGCAAAATATCGGCGCTCTCGCTGTCGCGGATTTTGATTACCTCGAAGCAATCGGCTTCAAGGTTTACCTTGAGAATCTTAACTATATTATTTGAAAGCGCGCTAAGCGCTGAAAACAGCGCAGCGTTCGTACTCATAGAACTCCTCCTGTCATCTGCCCGCGATAACTGCACGCGGCAATTCTTCGGCAGACGGGTTTTGAAAATACACTTTCTTAATTATAGCACTTTTTTCCGATAATTTCAAGATATAATTTCTTTTTGTAACAAAAAATCAATCCATTTTGCAAAAAACACTCAAAATTGTTCTTTTATTTTTTTCGCCGCTGGGCAAAGAAAGACTCCAGCAGTTCGGCGCATTCCCGGACCAGCACACCGCCTTCATAATCAGGACGGTTGCCATAAGGCAGGTCAAACAGGCGCAGCATGCCGCATACCGCTCCTTCCTTGGGGTCTGCCGCGCCGTAAAATACTCGGCTGATCCGGCTGTTGAGAACAGCTCCGGCACACATTGCGCAGGGCTCCAGCGTCACATATAGATCGCATCCATCCAGCCGCCAATCACCGACAAAACGGCAGGCTTCTTCCAGCGCCAGCACTTCCGCATGGGCCAAAGCACTGTGTCCGGTTTGGCGCAGATTGTGCCCACGACCCAATATGTGACCGCGCCGGACCACTACCGCACCCACGGGAATTTCCCCCAGCCGGTTTGCTTCTTTGGCTTCTTCCAGCGCCAAACGCATATACCGTTCGTGTATTGTCTCCCCGCTCATGCTACCCTCACAAAATTCTGAACCATGAAGAAAAGAATCACCAACAAAGCAAAAATC
>SFHN01000034.1 GCA_004555635.1 [Eubacterium] saphenum | reverse complement strand
AACATCCGCACTGCCCGCACATTTTTCGGCTATGCCGAAAAATTGTACAGTTGTGCGGATAGAAGTGTTTTTTGCCCCGGCAAAGCTGGGGCAAAAAATGGATTTCAAAAGCCCGCTTCGCGGGCAAACAATTTTTTCTACAAGTTGGAACCGCTCTCATATGGGGGCGGTCTTTCGTTTCATTTTGTGGGGATACGCTGCGATTTTTGGAAAAATCCCCCCGCGCGCTGTCATAACGCTTGACAAACGGGGAAAATAGTAGTATAATATGTGTATTGTTAAACGACTGCGAAAATGTGTAAGTAGCATATCGGCTATACGGCTTCAGAGAACGGACGTCATCGGCTGTGAGCGTCCCGCCGCACGGTTTGCGAATTTCAGCATTGGAGTCGCCTGCGAGAAAGTAAGCAGGCTGTAATCACTGCATTAAAGTGAATCGAGTGCGGGGCTTTTGCTCCGAACTTGGGTGGTACCGCGAGTTTTCTCGTCCCAAGATACGTTTGCGGCATTTCGCTTTTGAAGCGGGTTTGCCGGCGTTTTGGGGCGATTTTTTTGTCCCGCAAAATAATATGCAAGGAGTGTTCACGATGAAAGATTTCAGCGAAATCAAGGAACAGGTTAAGGCGAGCATTGAGCAGATTGCCGACAGCGAAAAGCTCTCCGAGTTCTGGCAGAAGTACCTCGGCAAGACAGGCATTATCTCCGGACTTATGAAGGAGATGAAAAGCGTTTCCTCCGAGGAAAAGCCGCTTTTCGGCAAGGCGGTAAATGACGTGCGCGTCTGGGCGCAGGAGCTTTACACCGCAAAGCAGGCGGAGATTAAGCAGAAGGAACTAGAGCAGCGCTACGAGAAGGAAGCGGTTGACGTAACTATGCCCGCGCTTCGCCGTGCGCCCGCAAATCTCCACCCGATAACGCTGATAAAGCAGCAGATGATTGACGTTTTCGCGGGAATGGGCTTTGAGATATTTGAAGGCCCCGAGATTGAGGACGACGACCACAACTTCACCCGCCTTAACGTGCTTAAGGATCACCCCTCCCGCGATATGCAGGATACATTCTGGCTTACCGACGAGCTTCTGCTTCGCACCCACACTTCGCCCGGGCAAATCAGAACAATGGATATGAAAAAGCCGCCGATAAAGGTGCTTGTGCCGGGAAAGGTTTTCCGCTCGGACAGCGACGCTACGCATTCTCCGATGTTCTCGCAGCTCGAGGGACTTGTCGTTGACAAGGGCATAACGCTCTGCGACCTTCAGGGTATGCTCGACCGCTTTGTAAAGAGCATTTTCTCCGACAGCGCAAAAACGCGCCTTCGCCCGTCGTATTTCCCGTTCACAGAGCCTAGCGTCGAGGTTGACGTAAGCTGCTTCGAGTGCGGCGGCTGCGGCTGCTCGCTGTGCAAGGGCACTGGCTGGATTGAGGTGCTTGGCGGCGGCGTTGTAAACAAGAAGGTGCTCGAAAACTGCGGCATTGACTCAAACGAGTATTCGGGAATTGCATTCGGTATCGGTATCGAGAGAATTGCGATGCTGAAATACGGTATCAACAATATGGGACTTCTTTTCGCGAACAACGAAGATTTCCTCAAACAGTTCAGAGCATAAGGAGGTATACACCATGAAGATACTTTTCAGCTGGTTAAAGGATTATGTGGATATTGACGTAAAGCCCGAGGAGCTTGTGAACAAGCTGTTTGACGCAGGCTTTGAGGTCGAGGAGGTTATAAACCTCGGCGGAGAAATCGAGAAGGTTGTTGTCGGCGAAATCAAGTCGATTGAGAAGTTTGAGGGCACTCATCTGCTTATCTGTCAGATGAACTGCGGCGCTTACGGCGAGGATATCACCATTCTCACGGGCGCAACAAACGTGTTTGTAGGCGCAAAGGTACCCGCTGCGCTTGTAGGCGCAAAGCTGCCCGGCGGCTTTGAGATTTCCCCGAGAAAGATGGCGGGCAAGATGAGCTACGGTATGCTCTGCTCGGGCGAGGAGCTTGGCGTTTCCGAGGACTGGATGCCGGGCGCGGGAGTAAACGGCATACTCATTCTCCCCGAGGATACCGAGGTCGGCAGGGATATCGTTGACGTGCTGGAGCTTAACGACTACGTTTTCGACATCTCCATAACCGCAAACCGCCCCGACTGTCAGAGCGTTCTCGGAATAGCGCGCGAGGTTGCGGCGTTCCTCAAAAAGCCGCTTAAGGAGCCTGATTACAGCTATACCGCAGACAGCACGACAAACCCCGCGATAAGCGTTTCGGTCGAGGCAAAGGACCTCTGCCCGCGCTATCTCGGTCACTACATCTATGACGTAAAGCACTTTGAAAGCCCGCTCTGGATGAAGCGCAGACTGTCCGTATGCGGCTTCGGCGCAATCGACGCGGTTGTTGATATCACGAACTATGTGCTGCTCGAAATCGGTCAGCCTATGCACGCATACGACCTCTCGACGCTTGAAGGCTCGTCGATACTCGTTCGCCGCGCAGCCGACGGCGAGGAAATTACCACTCTCGACGAGAAGTCGCGCCGCCTTAACCCCAACAACCTGCTTATCTGCGACAGCAGCAAGGGCGTTGGTCTTGCGGGAATAATGGGCGGACTTAACTCCGAAATCAAGCCCGAAACAAGCGAAATCCTACTTGAGTCCGCAAAGTTTATGCGCGACAATCGCACTACGACGTTTCCGCGGGCGCTTCCACCGAAAACCGTGTTATCACCGTCGATATCGACAGAGTGAACGGCGTTCTTGGAATAACCGTTTCCGATGACGCAATTGTGTCGATACTGAAGTCGCTGAACTTCGGCGTTGAACAGAACGGAAGAACGCTTACGCTTGTTGTTCCGCGCTACCGTGAGGATATCGAGAACTATCAGGACATCGCCGAGGAGGTTATCCGCGAGTACGGCTACTCGCACGTTGTTCCGACGTTCCTTGACTCCGCGACAGTAACAAACGGCGGACTTTCTTCCGCGCAGAACAAGGAGCTTGCCACAAAGAAGTTTATGTGCGGCGAGGGCTTCTACGAAATTCAGACTATCGCGATGTACAGCCGCAGGGAGCTGGATATGCTTCTGCTTCCCGAAAACGCGCAGGAGTACAAGGCGGTTGAGCTTCTTAACCCGATAACCGACAACCTCTCGATTATGCGCACGGTTATGGCGCCCTGTATGATTAACGTAATCGCAGACAACGTAAAGACCGACCACAACAGCGGAAGATTTTTCGAGCTTGCAAACATCTACCTGCCGAAAAGCCTGCCCCTCACCGAAGCCCCCGAGGAGCGCAAGATACTCTGCCTCGGCGCTTACGGAAAGAACGAGAGCTTCTTCACGGTAAAGGCGTCGCTCGAGGCGTTCGCATATGCAAACGGGCTTGAGTTTACGTTCGAAAAGGGAAGCGTGCCTTATCTCCATCCCGGAGTTACTGCGGACATTTTCTGCAGCGGCGTTAAGATAGGCACAATGGGCAAGCTTCGCTATGAGGTTATAAACAATCTCAGCATTGCGGAGGGCAAGAAAGCCGACCTCAACATCATCATCGCAGAGATAAACTACTCCGCGCTGAGCGGGCTGTTCAAGTCGGATATAAAGTACGTTCCCGACAGCGGCTTTGAAGGCGCAAAGCGCGACCTTTCGCTTGTGGTTGACAAAAAGACCGAGTGCGCCGCAGTTATGAACGTGATAAAGCAGGCAGGCTCTCTCGTAAGCAGCGTTGAGTTTATCGACCTCTACGAAAACGAGAAGCTCGGCTTCGGCAAAAAGTCGCTCACGTTCGCGGTTCATTTCGCAAGCCGCACCGAAAACGTCACCGACGCGCTTGCGGACGAGCAGATGGCTGCAATTTTAGCGCAGCTTGACGAAAAGCTCGGCATCAAGATTCGCTCCTGACATTCACTAAAGACAACGGGCAGGCTCTTTTTGGGGTCTGCTCGATTTGCTGCGCGGGGAAATGCGGAGACCGAGCGATTTGGGCGAATACGGCTTGACAAATTGCTCAAACGGAGATATAATTAAAAATGGATAATTTTGAAAATTTCCGGTGTCGGGAGGGATAGAAAATGGAGCTTTCTGCGGATAATAATGCTGTTCTTATCGGACTTTATACAATGCGGACAAGAAACGGCATTCCGTACTATCTTGATATTGACGCTAATATGCTGCGCTCGCTCGGGCTTGACGATAAAATGAACGCCGAGCAGGTGTTTGTACAGTGGAGCTCCCTCATAGGCGAGGAGGATTTTCCCGCGATACTTCACGCGGTTCACAGCTGTATCGGCGGACTTCAGGCGGAGGTGCATTTCAAGTGGCAGCACCCCGTGCGCGGCATTACATTCGTCAGCTGCACCGGAGTTCTTAGCAACAACGATGGCACAAACGCGGAGATAAAGGGCTTTTTCAAGCTTATGCCGATAGACGCAAACGACCCCGCCGAGGACAGCAAGGACAGAATTCTGTCAAAGCTTATGCTGATGGACGTCCTTATGGACAGCTTTGCGATGTGCGCGCTTGCCGATGTCAAGACAAACTCAATCTACTTCCTGCGCGACAGCCTTGCGCCCGAGCTGCATACCGGAAGCATAACGTTCGACGAGTGGCGCGAGTCCTTCCTGCCGATGGTTTTCACCGACGACGCGGACAAGTTCCGCCGAATTTGCGCGCGCGCCCTTATGCCCGATTACTTCGACCGATTCGGCGGCGAGTTTCAAACGGAGATACGCTTTCACAAGGCGGATTCGGGCGAATACCGCCGCATTCGACTGCGCTTTGTGCGTTTTGACAAGACAATCGCGGGGCGCTTTACAGAGGCGATTTTCGCCACCGAGATAAACTCCGAAAGCGGCGAGAACTTCCGCGAGCTTCTTCGCCGAAGGCTGCTTAACGGTCTTGCGCTGCCGTACAACACGCTTGACCTAATCAACCTAAAGACAGGTGTTTTTTATTCCTCCACTTCACGGCAGGGCGAATTTACCGAAAACATTGAGGAGATGGGCAGCTTTGACGACGCGTTTGCGGATTATCTCAGCAACTGCGAACTGACGGAAAAGGAACGCGACAGGCTGAAGGATTTGTTCTGCACAAAGAGCCTCGCAAGGCGCTTTGGCGACGGCGAAAAGCTGCTCGAATGCGAAATCCGTCACCGCCGCGAGCAGGACGGGGTATACGAGTGGGTTCGGCTTCAGGCGTTTCAGTCTACCGCCGACGAGGAGCGCCGCCCGTATATGGCAATCCTTACGATAATGCGCATAGACGATGAGAAGGAGCAGCAGCTCCGCGCAAAGCGTCGTCTTGAAATGGCGCTCAGAAACGAAAAGCAGTACAAGCGCGCAATGCTCTCCGCAGCGCTCGCGGTGTATTTCTTTAACGTCAGCAGCGACACGATTATCGAGGAGTATCTTGAAGACGATAAGGAAAAGCCGCTGCTCCCGCTTATGGAAATGAGCGTGCCGTGTTCGTATGACGAGTATATTGCGAAGAAATCGACATATTTTATCAAGGAAAACGAGGCGGAGTTCTTCAGAACGCATTTTAACCGCGACGCTTTGCTTGAAATGTACGAAAATCAGAAGTACACGGTTGACTATGACTATCAGTTCGGGATACTGAACCGCACGGGCTATTTCCGCGAAACGGTTATTCTCACAAAAGACCTTGTGACAAACGAAATCTGGGGACTTAACATCGTGCGCAATGTCACCGCCGAATACAACGAGCGCAGCGAGCTGGAGCAGGCGCTTCGCGAAGCGTATATGCACGCGACCAACGCAAACGCTTCAAAAACCGCGTTTATGTCGCAGATGAGCCACGATATCCGAACGCCGCTTAACGTTATTCTCGGCAAGGCGGCGCTCGCCCGCGAGCATATTGACGACAGAAGGTATGTCAGCGATTGTATGGACAGCATTGACCGCGCGGGACGTCATCTGCTGGAGCTTGTAAACAACGTGCTTGACATAAGCGCAATCGAAAGCGGAAAGCACGTTCTTGCGGAGGAGAGCTTCGCGCTCGGCGCGTTCCTGCGCGAAACAATCGCAATCGTAAAGCCCCTTTCAGACGAGCGAAAGCATAATCTTACCGTTGAAATACAACCGATGAACGAGCAGGTTGTCGGCGACCCCGCAAAGCTTCGTCAGATATTGATGAACGTTCTTTCAAACGCGATAAAATACACCCCCGAGGGCGGACAAATCCGCTTTTTGGCAAGGGAGCTTGAACCCGAGCGGCACGATGTGTGCAGGTATTTCTTCACCGTCGAGGACAACGGCATAGGAATGTCCAAGGCGTTTTTGGAGCGAATTTTCGACCCGTTTGCCCGCGCCGAAAACAACCCGCTTGACCACGCGCAAAGCACGGGACTCGGTATGACCGTCGCGCGCAACACCGCGAGAATGATGAACGGCGACATATTAGTATTCAGCGAGGAGGGCAAAGGCTCTCGCTTTGAGATAACCGTCTGCCTGAAGCGCGGCGAGGAGCAGCGCGGCAGGGAGTTTGACCACCTCGAGCAGAAGAAGGTTAGGCTGTCCGACTATGATTTTGCGGGAAAGCGCGTGCTGCTTGCAGAGGATTTGAAGTTTAATGCCGATATTGCGGCGGAGTTTCTTAACGAGGCGGGAGTTTCCGCTGAACTCGCCGAAAACGGTGCGGAGGCGGTAAAGCTGTTCTCCGAAAGCAAAATCGGCTTCTACGACCTCATTTTTATGGATATTCAAATGCCCGTTATGGACGGCTATGCCGCAACCGCCGCGATAAGGGAGCTTCCCCGTGCGGACGCGAAAACCGTGCCGATTGTCGCTATGACCGCAAACGCGTTTATCGAGGATATCCGAAAAGCGGAGGAGTGCGGAATGAACGGGCATATCGCAAAGCCGCTTGAAATCCCCGTGCTTGTGGGGACGCTTGTGAAATATTTCGGCGATAAAAAGAGAAAGGCTGATTAGCCATTGAAAAGAGTTTTGACGATACAGGATTTTTCCTGCGTGGGAAGGTGCTCGCTTACGGTAGCCGTGCCGGTTATCTCCGCAGCGGGGGTAGAGTGCTGCGGCATTCCGACGGCGCTGCTGTCAAATCACACGGGCTTTGCGACCTATTTTTCGCAGGATTTGTCCGACTGCCTGCTTCCTATCGGCGACAAGCTTGCGGAGCTTGGGATAACCTTTGACGCAATCTACACCGGCTATATTGCGTCCGCAGAGCAGCTTTCGCTTATCGAGCGGATTATCGACAGATTTCGCGGGGAGAATACGCTGGTGCTTGTTGACCCCGTGATGGGCGACGGCGGGCGAATGTACTCCGCGCTGGGCGGAGATTTCCCCGAGCGTATGTATGAACTTTGCAAAAAGGCGGACATCATCACCCCGAATCTGACAGAAGCCTGCCTGCTTTCGGGGAGAGAATACAACGAGGATTTGCAGGACTATACCGAGCTGCTGGATATGCTCTGCGAGCGCTTTGGCGCGCGGGTAATGCTGACGGGCGTGCCTTCTCCCGAGGACAATTCGCAGCTCGGCGCGGTTAGCTTTGACGGCAGCGAATACGGCTCGGTTTATACCCCGCGCGAGGACCTTGTCTGCGCGGGTACGGGGGATATTCTGTCCTCGGCGCTGCTTGGCGCGGTTATGCGCGGGAGAAGCTTTGACGAGGCGATGAGCATTGCGGTGCGCTTTACCTACGAATGCGTAAGGCTGACGGCAGCAGACCCGCTCCGCAGAAGCTACGGAGTGAATTTTGAGCAGGCTCTGCCGCTGTATATAAAGCTGCTCGACAGATAAAAAGAGGAACAAAATGAAAGAAAACAACGTTCGCATTCCGACCCGCACAAAGGCGATTTTGTGCATTCTGTGCGCGGGGCTTGGGTTTGCGTTTATGAACCTTTTCGTGTCGCTTTCGGGCGATGTCCCGACGGTGCAGAAAACCTTTTTCAGGAACTTTTTCGCTATGATAATCGCAAGCGTCGCGATGGTGAAGAACAAGTGCAGCATTATCCCGCCGAAGGGCGCGCGCTTTGACCTTATTATGAGAAGCGCGATAGGCTACCTCGGCGTTGTGTTCAACTTTTACGCGATAAGCAGGCTTAACATCTCCGACGCCTCCGTGCTTAACAAAATGTCGCCGTTTTTCGCGGTCGTTTTCTCGATTTTCCTGCTTAACGAAAAGGCGGACAAGGTGCAGTGGGCGCTCATTTCCACGGCGTTTGCGGGCGCGCTTTTTGTTATAAAGCCGTCGTTTCACAACGCGGAGCTTACCGCCTCGCTGCTCGGATTTATCAGCGGAATCTGCGCGGGCTGCGCGTATACGTTTGTTCGCCGCGCCACAAAAAAGGGCGTGAAGGGCTATTACATCGTGTTCTTCTTCTCGACGTTTTCGACGCTCGCGGCGCTTCCGCTTACGCTGCTGAACTTCAAGCCTATGACGACGGGGCAGTTTTTCGCCCTTGTCGGCGCGGGAGTAAGCGCTGCCGCGGCGCAGTTTGCGATAACCGCCGCCTATTCCTTTGCCCCTGCAAAGGAGGTTTCGGTATACGACTATGTGCAGATTCTCTTTGCCGCGATACTCGGGTTTATCTTTATGCACCAGATACCCGACGGGTGGAGCTTCCTGGGCTATGCAATCATAATCGGCGCTGCGTATGCGATGTTCCGCTACAACAACCGCGCCGCGAAACGCCCACCGTCCGACAATCAGCAGCCGCAATAAAACAGAAAGGTTTACTCAATGAGCAACGTAACATACAGCTATATCCGCAGAAACAAGGACATTCAGACCTATATCAACCGTGCCGACGCGGCGCTTAGCACAATCGGCTACACCGAGCATTCCAACGCGCACGTTGAGCGCGCCGCCGACAGCGCGTATATGATACTGTCAACGCTGGGGTACGATGAGCGCGTCTGCGAGCTTGCGCAGATAGCGGCGTATATGCACGACATCGGCAACGTGATAAACCGCATAGACCACGCGCAGAGCGGCGCTGTAATGGCGTTTCGCCTGCTCGACAACATAGGTATGCCCGCCGACGAAATCTGCGAGATAATCGCAGCAATCGGAAACCACGACGAGCACACCGCGTACCCCGTGACGCCGATAGCAGCTGCGCTGATTATAGCGGACAAGAGTGACGTCCGCCGCAGCCGCGTCCGCAAGGGCGCAGGCTTATCGCCCGACATTCTCGCGCATGATATCCACGACAGGGTAAACTACGCCGTCGAAAAGTCCACGCTAAGCTTCTCCGACGACAAAAAGGAGCTTGTGCTGTCGCTCACAATCGACACGAAAATCAGCTCCGTTATGGAGTATTTCGAGATATTCCTCGACCGAATGACGCTGTGCCGCCGTGCCGCAGAGTTTCTCGGCGTAACCTTCGGCGTGATTATCAACAACTCGCGTATTCTCTGAGTGCGTAAATATGACGGTTTTGCGCCGCAAATCCCCTGCGTTTTATGATAATTTGTTGAATTTTTCAAAAACCGCTTGCAATTTACCACAATATATAGTAAAATGTATTTAGTGCTTTTGTGCCCAAAAAACTTTACCGATTGGAGAGATGGCAGTTGGTTACAGTATCCTGCTTTGTTTGTCTTAACAGACTTTCGGCTGTTTTTTACGGGGTAATTGCACAAAGCTTTCAATCGTAAGTTTCGGCTGTATACCCATATACAGCTATTTTTATTTTGAAAGGAAGGATTTCCACAGATGTCCGAGATTAAAAAGGTTGCCGTTATTATGGGCAGCGACAGCGATTTCCCCGTCGTAAAGAAAGCGGGGGAGGTTCTTAAAGAGTTCGGCGTGCCGTTTGAAATGCGAGTGCTTTCTGCTCACCGCAGCCCCGTGCAGGTTGCCGAGTTTGCAAAATCCGCCCGTGAAAACGGCTTTGGCGTTATCATTGCCGCCGCAGGAATGGCAGCGCACCTTGCGGGTGCAATCGCAGGAAACACCACGCTTCCCGTTATCGCAATCCCCGTTAAGGCAAAGGCGCTTGAGGGCGTTGACGCGCTGCTGTCGAGCGTTATGATGCCGCCCGGAGTTCCCGTTGCGACTGTCGGAATAGACGCCGCAGCAAACGCGGGTCATCTCGCGGTGGAAATTCTTGCGCTTTCGAGCGAGGAGCTTACCGAAAAGCTTGCCGCTTTCAGAAAGAAGCAGAACGAAAAGAACCTTGAGGCTGACAGGAAAATGCAGGAAGCCGCAAAGGAAATTTAAGGCAACACCGCACAAATAACAGCAATTCCGCGCACCACGCGCTAAATCAATAAACGATAAGGAGAAAAACACAATGGAGTACAACAAGTTAGAGCAGCTTTACGAGGGCAAGGCAAAGAAGGTTTTCGCTACCGAGAACCCAGATTACGTTATCGTGTCCTACAAGGACGACGCTACCGCATTTAACGGCGAGAAGAAGGGCACCATTACCGGCAAGGGCGTTATCAACAACAGAATGACCAACTATATGTTCAAGCTTCTTGAGCAGGAGGGCGTTCCCACTCATCTCGTTGAGGAGCTTAACGACCGCGAAACTCTCGTTAAGAAGGTTGAAATTGTTCCGCTCGAGGTTATCGTAAGAAACGTTGCGGCAGGCTCTTTCTCCAAGAAGCTCGGTATCGAGGAGGGCACCCCGCTCAAGCAGCCTACGCTCGAGTTCAGCTACAAGTGCGACGAGCTTGGCGACCCGTTCATCAACAGCTACTATGCGCTCGGTCTGGGTCTTGCTACGCAGGAAGAAATCGACACCATCAGCAAGTACGCGTTTAAGGTAAACGAGTTTATGCTCGCTTTCTTCAAGAAGATTAACGTTGACCTCATCGACTTCAAGATTGAGTTCGGTCGTTTCCACGGTCAGATTCTGCTTGCTGACGAGATTTCTCCCGACACCTGCCGCTTCTGGGATTCCACTACCCACGAGAAGCTCGACAAGGACCGCTTCCGCAGAGATATGGGCGGCGTCGAGGACGCGTACAACGAGATGATGAAGCGTATTTTCGGCTGATATCCCTAAAGGCAGCACCGCAAACCCGACGGCGCGATTGCACGGCAATAATTTCACGGTGTTGCCTTTATTAACCACCCCTGCCCGCTTTAGTCGGGAGAAAAGGGGCGGCGTAAAATCCCTTTGGGTTTTCGCCGAGAATATTCTACAAGGAAGGTTATCCAAATGAAAAGTTTCAGCGAAAGCTACAAAGCGGCAGGCGTTGACGTAACCGCAGGCTACGAGGGCGTCCGCCTTATGAAGGAACACGTTCAGCGCACGGTTATCCCCGGCTGCATTTCGGGAATAGGCGGCTTCGGCGGTCTGTTTCAGCTTGACATCTCTGGGCTTAAAGAGCCTGTGCTTGTCAGCGGAACCGACGGCGTCGGCACAAAGCTGAAGATTGCAATGCTGCTTAACAAGCACGACACAATTGGCATTGACGCGGTTGCGATGTGCGTAAACGATGTTATCTGCTGCGGCGCAAAGCCCCTCTACTTCCTCGATTATATCGCTATCGGAAAGAACGTTCCCGAGAAGGTTGCCGAGATAGTTAAGGGCGTTGCCGAGGGCTGTGTTCAGGCGGGCTGCGCGCTTATTGGCGGCGAAACCGCAGAGCACCCCGGTATGATGCCCGAGGACGAGTACGATATCGCGGGCTATACCACGGGCGTTGTGGACAAATCCAAGATACTCGACAACTCCACCGTTAAGGCGGGCGACGCGATTATCGGTATCGCTTCCACGGGCGTGCACTCCAACGGCTTCTCCCTTGTCCGCAAGGTTTTCAACGTAAACGAGCAGAACCTCAAGGTGTTTGTTCCCGAGCTTGGAAAGTCGCTCGGCGAGGCGCTGCTTACTCCCACGAGAATTTATGTTAAGCAGGTCCTTGACCTTATCGACAAGGTTTCTGTAAAGTCGATTTCCCACATCACGGGCGGCGGATTCTACGAGAATATTCCGCGCGCGCTTCCCGAGGGAATTTCCGCGAGAATACAGAAGG
>SFHN01000033.1 GCA_004555635.1 [Eubacterium] saphenum | reverse complement strand
TTTCTTAATTCTTTTAAGAAACAGTATTTCCCAAAAAAGGAGCTAAAAAAACACCTTTTCGCACAATTTTGTGCCACGAAATATCCCATTACCCCATAAATAAAAATCACCCTTGAATAATCAAAGGTGATTTTTTTCGCTATAATAGCCGTTATGTACCGATTTATCTGCCCTTGGAGTTGTTGATTGCGTTCATAAAGGCGTTCGTTTCGGAGTCCCTGCTCATACTGCCGAAGCTCTGGAATGAGTTTACGTCAACCGAGCCCTGCGCGGGGAAAGAGGGGAAGCCGATGTCAACCGAAGCGGGAGTCTGGTTGTTGATTACCCTGTCAACAACGTCCTCGTCAAAGTCGGTTGCAATCGCGATAATCGAAATCTCGTCGTCTGCAAGCTCCTCGTCAAACACAACGCCAACCTTAAAGAAAGCGTCCTTGTTAAAGCGGCTGGAAATGTCGGTCGCAAGCTGCTGGTACTCGCTTACATCAAAGCTCTTCGGAATGTTGATGTTGATAAGACCGCGCTTTGCGCCGTCAATCGAGGTCGCAAGCAGCGGGCTGTGGAGAACCTCGTCAACCGCGTTCTTGCGCGCGTTTTCGCCCTTGCCGTGACCGATAGCCATATGAGCAAGTCCCGCGTCCTCGAGCGTTGAGCAAACGTCCGCGAAGTCTACATTGATGAAGCCGTCCGCGTCGATAAGGTCGATAATGCCCATAACCGCCTTGCAGAGGATATCGTCAACCGCCTTGAACATATCGTTCATGGAGGTGCCTGCGTATTCCTTGAGCTTGAAAACGCTCTCATCGTCGATTACAATGAGCGCGTCAACGTTCTCTCTCATCTTCTGAATACCCTCGAGCGCAACGTTCATTCTCGCGCTGCCCTCGTAGTTGAACGGCTTTGTCGCAACGCCAACGGTGAGAATGCCCATCTCCTTTGCCGCCTGTGCAACAACGGGAGCCGCGCCCGTGCCTGTGCCGCCGCCCATACTTGCGGCAACAAAGAGCATATCCGCGTCCTCAATCTGCGCGATAATCTCGTCGAGAGTGTCCTTTGCGCACTCCTCGCCGACGCCGGGGTGACCGCCCGCGCCGCGAACCTTAACGCGTCTGCGGCCTCTGAGGCGCTCCTCGCGCTCCTCGTTCTTCTTTTTCGCGAGGTGAATGGTCTGAATCTTGGTCTTGTCCTTGTTGTCAAGATCTCTCGTGTTTGTATTTGCAATAACGTAGTGAACGCCGGTAACCTTTTTGTCAACCATAGTCGCAACGGTGTTTCCGCCGCCGCCGCCAACGCCGAATACTACGATTTTTACGTCTTCTTCGTTTTCGTATTCTGTATTTTTATCCAGATCAAAAGCCATCGAAAGTGTCCTCCTGATTTTGTTTCCTCATTTTTAACACAAAGGTCTATTATCATTATAGCAGAACAGTAAAAAAATTGCAACTGTTTTAGGGATTTTTTTTGTCCTTTGGTAAAATTTTTTAGCCTGCAGAATATACTCTGAAAAAGCGCCTGTTTTCGCGCTTATTCCGCTTCGGGAACAGAGGAAGCCTCGGAGGTTTCCGAAGTTTCCGAGGTTTCCTGCGTAACGGGCGGAAGCGTTACCTCCTCGTTCACGGGGCGGTATGCTACCTTGTCGGTGTCGTCAAGCTTAAGAACTACCTCCTCGTTAGGCGAAAGCTGCGTTTTGATTATGCTGTCGGCAATACGGAACTTGGTTTCAAGCTCCTCGGCGTTTCCGAGCTTCATCGTTATGCGGCTGCCGATTTTCGCGGTTATCGAGAAGCGGTCGGTGATGTCCACCTCGGTTATTCCCGAAAGCCCCGCAGCGTCCGCCGCGTTAAGAAGCTGCTCGGGCAGGGCGTTTTTCGCCTGCGTCTGCGACTGCGCCCACTCGCCTATGTCCGTTGAAACAGGCTCGTATCCGCGAATTATAACCAGCCCGTCATCTCCGTTATTGTCGAGAATTTTGCCCTTTCGGGATACGCAGACGGTTTTCCCGCCGCTCTCCATACAGTACCACTTTTCCGCTTCCTTTACGGAAATCATTATCTTTGTCGGGTATATTTTCTTTACCTCTGCCGTATCTATGTAATCAAGAGCCGCAACAATGCGCTCCTCGGCTTCAGTTTCCTTGATATGAAGCAGGTTATCGCCGACGCGAAGCCCCGAAGCCGCAATCAGCTCGTCGGTCGTGTAGCGGAGTGTTCCCTCCGTTTCAAAAGAAGCGCAGTTGAACAGCACCGTGTTTGCAAGTATCACAAACACGATTCCCAGAATGATAACGAACATCACCCAGTAAACGCTCATATTTCCGCCGCGGCGGCGCTTTCGCTGCGCCGTTGCTGAGCGGTCGTTCATCGCGCGGCGCATTGCGGTTTCCGCTTCGGGCGCAGGGGTGCGGCGCACGCCTTCCTGCGGCTCTTTGCGCGGCGCGGGAGCATTATTCCTCTGTACGGGCGCGTCCGTGCGCCTTTGCCCTGCGGAAGCGCTCCGCTGCGGCTGCGGCGGACGTTTTCCCGATTGCGGAGCGCCTTTTTTAACGGGTTTTCTGCGGCGTTCGTCCATTATTTTCACTCTCCTGTTTATTTCTATGAGTTGTCGTTAACTCGTTTTATGTCAGCACCCAAAAGGCGCAGCTGCTTTTCTATGCTCTCATAGCCGCGGTCGATATAGCAAAGCCCGCTAATTTCGCTTGTGCCCTCCGCAGAAAGCGCCGCCGTAACCAGCGCCGCGCCGCCGCGAAGCTCCGCCGCGCAAAGCTTTGCTCCCGACAGCCGCTGTACACCCTGAATTATCGCAACCCTGCCCTCAACCTTTATCGCCGCGCCAAGCCGTGTAAGCTCTGCCGCGTGGCGGAAGCGGTTCTCGAATATGGTTTCGACAAACACCGACGTTCCCTCCGCAACCGAGCAAAGCGCTGTAAACGGCGCCTGAATGTCCGTCGGGAAGCCGGGGTACGGCATTGTGCGGATTGTAGACGGAGCCTTAAGGCGCTTTGGGCTGCTCAAAAACAGCTTTCCGCCGCCGTAGGAATATACGCGGCAGCCCATACTCTCAAGCACGGGAATAAACGCGGTCATATGGCACGGCTCGCAGTTTGTGAGGATAAGCTCGCCGCGCGTTATCGCCGCCGCGCAAAGGTATGTTCCCGCGGCAATTCTGTCGGGGATAACGCTGTGCTCGGCGCACTCCAGACGGCTTACTCCCTCGACAAAGATAACGCTCTCCCCCGCGCCGCAGATACGCGCGCCGCATTTCGTCAGATAATCCGCAAGGTCGCATATTTCAGGCTCGCGCGCCGCGTTATGTATTTCGGTCACGCCGCTTGCAGTTACCGCCGCAAGCATAATATTCTCGGTCGCGCCGACAGACGGAAACGACAGGGTTATCCGCGCGCCGCGAAGCCCCACAGGCGCAGAGCATTCAAGGTAGCCGTGTTCCTCAGTAATTTCGGCGCCCATCTGCCGCAGCGCTAAGATGTGCAGGTCAATGGGTCTTGCGCCAAGCTCGCACCCGCCGGGAAACGACAGCCTGCACCGACCCGTTCTCCCCAAAACCGCGCCCAGAAACACGATAGACGAGCGCATTTCGCGCATAAGCGCGTCGGGAATTTCGCTGCCGCTGACGTTTGCCGCGTCAACCGACACGGTGCTTCCGCTGCGCTGACAGCGGCAGCCGAGGCAGGACAGTATCCTGCAAGCCGCGTCAACATCGGTGAGCTGCGGGCAGTTGTGGAACACGCTCTCCCCGTGCGCAAGCACCGCCGCCGACAGCAGCGGAAGCGCGCTGTTCTTCGCACCGCCGACGGAAAGCTCGCCCTCAAGCCGTCTGCCGCCGTTTATCACGAGCTTCTGCCTGTTATCCAAAAATATCATCTCCTTTGACATAGCCTATGTTGCATAGTATGCCAAAGGATTATTTTTGTGAAAAACGCCTGCGGACAGGGTAGCTGTGCGGTGCTGCCTTTACTTTAACGCCGCGTCGCCAAGCAGGTCGAGGATTTCCTTCATAATGAGGTCAACCGCGTTGTTTTTGCCCTGCTTTTTCGCATTTTTCTCCATAAGCGCAAGGCGCTCTCTGTCCGCATAAAGCTTCGAAACCTCGTCCACAAGCTTCGCTTTTGTAAGGTCCTTGTCCTCAATAAGGATTGCGGCATTTGCGTTCGCAAGGGTTAGCGCGTTGTAGAACTGATGGTTTTCCGCCGCTTTCGGGAACGGAACAAGAATAGACGGTCTGCCGATAGCGGTAAGCTCGGTCAGCGTCATCGCGCCAGCGCGGGAAATGATAAGGTCAGCCGCGCACATACAGGTGTACATATTGTCGATATAATCGCGGAAGATGTGGCGGGAGCTGTCGGGCGAAACGCCGCTTTCCGCAAGCGCCGCGTCAAAGAACTCCTTGCCCCTGCCGTAGGAGTGTATGTGGTTTATTCCGCCCTTCTTTTCCTCCCACGCGATAAGCTCCGCTACAGCCTCGGTAATTTTGTTCGCGCCTAAACTTCCGCCGAACGAAAGGATAGTGAAGTCGTCGGGCAGCCCGAGGCGTTTGCGCGCCGCAGAGCGCTCCTCTATCTCGATGTTGCTGCGCATAGGGTTTCCCGTGACAACGCAGCGCTCGGTGTGCGGCAGGTGATTTTTCGCGTCCGCGGAAGCAAGCAGCACCTTATCCGCCTTGTTGCAGAGCATTTTTGTCGCCATTCCGGGGAATGAATTGCTCTCGTGAGTAACCGTCTTTATGCCCATCGCGGAAGCCACGCCCAGCACCGTCGCCGTTACATATCCGCCCGTGCCTATCACGATGTCGGGCTTAAACTCCCTTATTATTCCGCGCACCTTCTGCTTTGCCGAAAACAGATAGCAGTACGCCGCGTCAAGGTTTCTCGCGATGTTCACAAGCTTAAGCTCGCGCTGAAAGCCCGCCATTTTTACACCCGTGAAATTGTATCCCGCTTTCGGGACAATTCGGCTTTCCATACCGTCGGGAGTGCCGATTCAGATGGGCGCGCTTGCTGACCGACAGCAGAAGCCCAACCTCTGCAAGCTGCATAACCAGCGCAGTTCCGCCGTAGCTGAAAAACGGCAGCGAAATGCCCGTGTTAGGAATACAGCAGCAGTTTACGCCGATGTTTAGCAAAGCCTGAATTCCGACGTGGAGCGTTATTCCCGTCGCTAACATCATATCGAATTTATCAGCCGCCGCGCGCGCAATCTGGAACCCTCTGAACACGAAAACCATAAACAGAAGCAGCACCGTAAACCCGCCGACAAAGCCAAGCTCCTCGCAAAGCACGGCGAAAACGAAGTCGTTGTGCGCCTCGGGAAGCGCGCCGTATTTCTGCATCGAGTTTCCGAAGCCAACGCCCCAGAAACCGCCCGAGCCGATTGCAAGAGCCGCCTGATACGACTGATAGGTTTTGTTGCCGATATCCGCCTCGGGGTCGAATGTGTAGATTATTCTGTCCTGAAAATACGAGAACTCCGAGAACGCAAGCATAAGCAGCAGCAAGCCAACGCCAAGCCCGACGAACAGGATAAGCGGCTTCCAGTTCATACCGCCGATAAAAAGCATTCCGCCGCAGATTGCCGTCATAATAAGCAGACCCGACAGGTGCGGCTGTGCCATCATAAGCGCCGCGACCACCGCAAACAGCACCAGCGGCTTGAACATTCCGTAGTAGAAAAGGCGCATTCTGTCGTAGTTGACGCTTATGTAATACGCCATAAAGATGATTAGTCCGACCTTTAAGAAGTCCGACGGCTGAACCGTACCGAACACGGGAACCTGTATCCAGCGGCGCGGGCCGTTTTCGATGTTGCTTACGCCGAACGGGATAACAAGCGCAGTAAACGCAAGAGTACCCCACAGAGCGAGATGTGCCACGGTGAATTTAAACTTGCCGATATGAAACTCGCGCTTTAGCCAGCGGCAGTCGAAATAGCAAATGAAAAACATCGCAACCAGTCCAATCGCCGCGGCAATCATCTGCTTTTTCGCATAGGCGTAGGAGTCGTTGTAGTCGCGCATGGAAAGCGCGTGACCCGCCGAAAACATCATTGTAATGCCGAAAACAAGCAGCGCGAGCGTTATTAGAAGCATAGGTATATCTACCTTGCCCGCGAACTGAAAGAACTTTTCCTTTTCCTTTGGTGCAGGCTTCTGCGCGCCTGCTTTTCTTCTTGCTTCTGCCTGCATAGCTCCTCCTTTGCCGTGCGTCAGTACATTATCGCCGCAAGCACCACCGCAAGCGTGCCCACCGCGAGAGCGACCGCGCTGAAAACAACGTCAACCTTAATCTCGCTCCAGCCGCTAAGCTCAAAGTGGTGATGAATAGGCGTCATCTTGAAAAATCTCTTTCCCTCTTTTGTGTGGTAAATCTTCTTTGTTATCTTGAATATCGTCACCTGAATGACAACCGAAAGCGCTTCGAGAATATACACCATCGCGGCGATTATCATCAATATTTCCGCAGAACAGCCTATGCCGAGTGCGCAGACAATTCCGCCGAGGAACATCGAGCCGGTGTCGCCCATAAACACCTTTGCGGGCGGAAAATTCCACATCAGAAAGCCTACGCAGGCGCCCGCCGTAACCATCGCGAGAAGCGTCTGCCCAAACAGCCCGAGCATTCCCGAAATCACCGCAAACGCCGCCATATACACCACCGTCACCGACGAGCAAAGCCCGTCAACGCCGTCCGTCAGGTTCACCGCGTTTGTGATGTAGTAGATTACAACGCCCATAACGGGGTAATAAAGCAGACCCATATCCCACTGCCAGCCCCACGGGAAAATGATTGTCGTATGTGCCGCGCCGCTGATGTAAAGCGTTGCGAAATACGCCGCGATAATCAGCACCTGAAACACAGTTTTCTGCATAACGGTAAGCCCCTCATTGTGCTTTTTGCTGACCTTGATGAAGTCGTCAAGAAAGCCCATAAAGCCAAGCAGAAGCGCCATAATCAGCCCCGCCGCAGAGCGAACCAGCTCGTATCTGTCAAGCAGGAGATAGTCCGCCGTGCCCGTTACGCCGAACAGCACCATTCCCACGGCGAAGCATACAGTTACCGCAAGGATAAACATAATGCCGCCCATTGTCGGAGTACCCTGCTTTTTCTTGTGCCAGTTCGGACCGATATCGAGTATCGTCTGCCCGAATTTCAGCTTGTGCAAAAACGGGATAAGCTTTATTCCGCTCGCCCAAGTCAGCACCGCTGCCGCCAGAGCCAGTACCGAGCTGATTATCATCTGCATTTGCAAATACCTCTTTTATGTTATTTTATTTTCTCCGCGATTTCTTCCATTCGCATTCCGCGGCTGCCCTTGAAAAGCACCGCGTCGCCGCTTCGTATTTCGCCGAGAAGCCGCTGCGAAAGCTCCTGCTTATCCTCGCTGTGTACTGCGGGGAAGCCGTGCTTTTTCAGCTCCTCCGCGCAAGCCGCCATCTCTTTTCCGTAAAGGAAGCAGCAGTCCGCATTTGCCATAATGTACTCCGCGACCATCGTGTGAAGCTGCCGCGAAACCTCGCCAAGCTCCAGCATATCGCCAAGCACCGCAACGCGCCTGCCCTTAGGCTTCATCGCGCCGAGCACCGACAGCGACGACTTCATAGACGAGGGGCTTGCGTTGTAGCAGTCGAGTATCACGGTTATGCCGCCGCGCTGCTCTGTGCGCTGCCGCATTCCGCTTGCTTCGTAGGAAAGGAACGCGGGGACAATTTCCTCTGCGGACAGCCCCATTTCCCGCCCGACGCAAAACGCAGCAAGAGCGTTTATGACGTGGTGTTCTCCCGCAATCGGAACGCGCGCCGCATAGCGCTTTTCGTCCGCCAAAAGAGTGAAGCTGCTGCCGTCAGCGTCGGCTTCGATATCCGCAGCCCTTACGTCGCAGCCCTCGGATAATCCAAAGCGGACAACCCGCCTGCCAAGCGCCTTTTCGCTCACCGCCGAAAGATACTCGTCGTCGCCGCAGACAATAAGCGGCGCGGACGGCTTTAGTCCGTCGCAGATTTCGAGCTTTGCTTTGAGAATATTCTCGCGCGTTTTAAGGTTTTCTATGTGGCACCAGCCGATGTTCGTTATCACCGCGCAGTCGGGGTGCGCCGCCGCGGAAAGAACGCTGATTTCGCCAAGGTCGCTCATTCCCATTTCGATAACCGCCGCGCCGTAGCTTTCGTCAAGCCCGAAAAGCGTTTTCGGCAGCCCTATATCATTGTTGAGATTACCCTCGGTTTTAAGCGTTTTCCGAGCCGATGACAAAACGGCGTATATCATATCCTTTGTAGACGTCTTTCCGACGCTGCCCGTAACACCGCAAACCCAAGTGCCGAAGCGGTCGCGGTACGCCCTCGCAAGCGCAAGCTGCGCCGCGCGCGTGTCCTTTACATAAATCACGGGGATATCCGCTTTTACGCTGCCCGCCGCGCGGTCGGAGATTGCCGCCGAAGCGCCTTTTTCCGCCGCCGCCGCGATAAACTCGTTGCCGTCAAAGCTTTCGCCCCTTATCGCGATGAAAAGGTCGCCGGGCTTTATGGTGCGCGTGTCGGTTGACACCGCGCTCACCGTCACATTATCGCCGAAAAGCGTTCCGCCGGTTATCTGCGCCGCTTCCTCTGTCGTAAACATAATTTCACCCTCTGTTTGTTATATGACTGCCGTTAATTCTGCGATTTTGCGTTAAGCCACTCCTCGACAAGTTCCTTTTCGTCAAAGTGAAGATACTCGTCGCCTATTGCCTGATAGTCCTCGTGACCCTTGCCGCAAAGCGCAACAACGTCGCCTTCCTTTGCCATATCAAGCGCCGCAAAAACCGCTTCCCTGCGGTCGATAAACTCGAAGTGCCCGCGCCCTTCGGGTATTCCGCGCACAACGTCGTCTATCGTCTGCTGCGGGCTTTCGTGGCGGGGGCTGTCGGTTGTCACAATCAGCACGTCCGCGTATTTCGCCGCGGCTTCGCCCATTTCGGGGCGCTTGCCCGCGTCGCGCTCGCCTGCCGCTGCGAAAAGCGCAATCAGCCTGCCCTTTGTCAGCGGTTTAAGCGTGCCAAGCAGCTTTTCAAGCCCGTCGCCAGTGTGGGCGTAGTCGCGGATAACGGTAAACCGCCCGTCATGCAGCGTTTCAAGCCGCCCGCTTACGCCGTCGATTTTCTCCAAAGCGCAAAGGCAATCCGTTAGCTCAAAGCCCATTTTACTGCACATAACCGCCGCCTGTATCGCATTCGACACGTTATACAGCCCCGTCATTTTAAGCGACACGGGGTAGCTTTTCCCTGCCGCAGAATCAGTGAGCAGAATGTCCGCGCGGGAGCTTTGAAGCTTTACCGTTTCGGTGTAGTAGTCCGCCTTTGCGAGTACGGACGTCGTAACATAAGGTATCCCGTTTTCGCGGCAGTATTCCGCAGTTCTCGCGCCGTATTCGTCGTCGATGTTAAGCACCGCTGCGTCTGTCATATCAAACAGCGACAGCTTTGCCGAATAATAGTTTTCCATCGTTTTGTGGTAGTCGAGGTGGTCGCGCGTAAGGTTTGTGAAAGCCGCCGCGGCAAATCTCTCCGAAGCAAAGCGGTGCTGCGAAAGCGCCTGCGAGGAAGCCTCCATAAAGCAGTATTCCGTGCCGATATCCCGCATTTCGCTGAAAAGCTCATAAAGCTTTCTCGGCTCGGGAGTGGTCGGCGGGCCGTCGTGAGAGTATTTCAGCCCCCTGCCCGTGTCTGTTCCGAGCGTGCCGATAACGGCGGTCTGATGTCCGAGAGCGCGTGTAATCTGCGCGCAGAGGTTTACCGTCGTGGTCTTGCCGTTCGTTCCCGTAACCGCGCCGAGCTTTAGGCGCTTTGTCGGTCTGCCGTAAAACGCCGAGAGAAGCTCGGGATAAAGCTTACGCGAATCGGGAACGTTTATTTCGCCCTTGATACCGAGAAGCTTTGTTGTCACAACCGCGCAGGCGCCGTTTTGCAGCATTTTTTCCGCCGCGCTGTGCCCGTCAAAGCTTGCGCCCTTTATGCACACGAAAAGGAAGCCCGCCGAGAGTTCGCGCGAGTCCGAGGACACGCCGAGAACCGCCGTTTCGCGCAGCGCTTCGGGTATGGCGCATATTCCGTCAAAAAGCTCTCCGAGCGTCAACGGGCTCACTTCCTTTCTCTTAATCCGATAGTCCGTTCAGCGTGAACGTTACCTGAACAACGCTTCCCTTGTATGCTTCCGTGCCTTCCGCAACAGACTGAACATCTGCAACCGCGTCGGCGTTATCCGCCGCACCGCCGTCTATCTTTATGTTAAAGCCCGCGTCGGCAAGCGTCTTGTTCGCGTCGGCAACCGACATTCCGATTACGTTCGGCACAATGCCCTTTTCAAGCTCATATTCGTTTCCGAGGTAAAGCACAACCGTCGAGCCTTTCGGCGCTGTTGTTCCCGAGTACGGAATCTGCGTGGTTACTCCCGCGCTGGATGTCGGGTCGCCGACAAATCGCACCTCAAAGCCCTGCGCCGCAAGCAAGCTCTCTGCGTTCATCGACTTGCTTCCGAGAACATACGGAACGATTGCGTCCTGCTTTGCCTGTTCCTCCGCCGTGTACATCGGGTAAACGCCGAGGCGCTCAAGCCCTTCCTTGAACACCGCAGATACAACGGGCGCCGCAACCGCCGAGCCGTAGTAGCTGGAGCCTGTCGGCGTATCTGCCATAACCAGCATAACTACCTTCGGGTTATCCGCAGGCGCAAACGCTCCGAACGACGAAACGTAGGTCATATGCGCGCCGCCCGCTTCTCCGCCCGCGTCGTTGAACTCGTCAATCTTCTGCGAGGTTCCCGACTTTCCGCCGATACGGTAGCCGCTGATGTATGCGTTTGTTCCGCCGTTTACGTTTACAATGCCCTCCATAATCTCGCGCATTTTCGCCGAGGTTTCCTCAGAAATAACCTGCCGCTTTACGTTTGTCTGCTTGGTTTCCACGATATTTCCGTCGGAGTCAAGCACCTTATCTACAACGTGCGGGGTTACAAGATAGCCGCCGTTTACTATCGCGCAAAGCGCCGTCGCCATCTGAATGGGGGTTATCTTGTTCGTCTGACCGAAGGACGACGAAGCAAGCTCTACAATGCCCATTCTGCTTCTGTCCATATAGATACTCTGCGCTTCGCCCGGCAGGTCTATTCCCGTCTTTTCGGTAAAGCCGAACGCCTCGAAGTAGTCGCAGAACTTCTCCTTGCCGAGCCGCTGTCCTATCTGCACGAACGACGGGTTGCAGGACTTGGTTATCGCCTCCTGAAGCGTAAGCGTGCCGTGAGCGTAGCTTGCCCAGCAGTGAACCAGAGTTCCCGCGACATTCTCCACCTGATTGCAGACGAATGTCGAGCTTTCCGAGATAACTTCTTCCTCCAGAGCCGACGCGCAGACAACCGTCTTGAATACCGAGCCGGGGAAGTAAAGCTCCGTTATCGCCTTGTTCTTCCACTGCTGCTCGCGGTAGACCGCCTCCAGCTCCTCAATTTCCTCCTCGGTCGCACCCGACGCCTGAAGCTCCTCCAAGCGCTGCCTGTCATACACGTTCATCAGCGCCGACGGGTGGTTCAGGTCGTAGCTTGGCGAGGTCGCCATCGCAAGCACCGCGCCCGTGTTGCAGTCCATAAGAATGCCGCACGCGCGGTTTACAACGTCAAACTGCGACACGCAAAGCTCGAGGTTCTTTTCGAGGTAATGCTGAAGCACCTCGTCAAGCGTCAGCACGAGCGAGTAGCCGTCCACCGCGCTGTAATATCTGCTCGCGGTATCGGAAAGCACCGTGCCCGCCGTGTTCTTAAAGGTAACGGACTTTCCGTTCGTGCCCGAAAGATAGTCGTCGTAATACGCTTCAAGTCCGTAGTTTCCGTGTCCGTCATAGCCCGTAAAACCGATTATGTTCGAGGCGAGCGCTTCGTTCGGGTAGTAGCGCTTGCTGCTTTCCTCGGTGAAAATGCACTCGGAGCTTATCTTGTAGTCCCGCATAAACTGCGTCAGCTCGTTCACCTGCGAGCGCTCCGCCTTCTGCGCAACAATCTTGTACTCGTTCTTCGTGTTTTCGCAGCTTTTCAGAAGCTCCTCTTTATCGAGGTCAAAAACCTCGCTTACCTTTTGGCAGATTAGCTCCTTAAGCTCCACAAAGCGCTCTAAGCTCTCCTTGTCGGGGTTGTCGTCGGCAAGCCACGCCTCGCGCTTTTTGTCATATGCCTTGCGGAAAGGCTCGGAGTAGGTGTCAATAGCCTTAGGGCTTATCATAACGCGCCACACCGACGAGCTTTGTGCAAGCACCGTGCCGTTCGCGTCAAGAATGCTTCCGCGAGCCGCATAAATGGTGGTGGTTGACATAGAATTTATGTTGGCAAGCTCGCGCCACTTGCTCCCGTCAAGCACCGTGTATTTCAGCAGGAAAAAGCCAACATAAAGCCCCATAAGCACTACAAAAACAAGCACGCCTATCTGCTTTACTGCCGGAGAAACAAGGCGCGGACGCTCGTTTTCCTTGCGGTCAAGCTCTGCCATTCGGCTTAAAAAGCGTATGTAAAAGGGCTGCTTTTCTTTTGCTCTGTTGTTTGCCATTTCTGCCTCCGTCCCAAAACGCGGCGCTCTCGCCCGCTCCATAAAACCAAAAAAGCAAAGCCGACAATATCGGCCTTGCCCGTAAAAACGAAAAGTCATTCCCGACCAGCAGGGCTTGGGGCTATGCTTATCCCGTTGCTTTGCGCACAGGGCATTTTCCCCTTGTCCCGATAATTTTATGCTGTCAGAAGCCGATGTATTCCATCAGGTCGCTGAACCATCTGCTGATGCTGCCGAACAGCCCGCCGCTCTTATCATCCGACGCCTCTACAAGGCTCTCGGTGTTTACGCTGACGTAGCTTTTCTGTGCGGCAGTCACCTTTGTCATACCGAGCGTGCCCGAGGCATACTCCTCGATGTAGCCGATGTTCACCTTTGTATCAAGCTTGCTCTGAAGAAGGGCGTTTTCCTCCTCCGCAAGCTCCAAAGCCTGCCGCTGTGCGACAATCTTGCTCGCCATATCATAGCTCTCCGTACGTCAGTAGTTAAGGCAAGTTCCCGCAGCAAAAAATACCACGGCGAAAATGACAACCGCCATCGCAGAGCCTGCCTTTGCGGCGGATTCTCTCTCTGCCATTCTTATCTGCGCTTTCTGCTCGCGCTCCTCACTCTGCTTTTTCCTGTCAACACGAAGGCTTTCATCAAAATGAGAAAAGTCGTATTTATAGGCAAGGTTGGAGTTGTCCATCGGCGGAACGCTCCCTCTTATTTCGCTGTTTCTGCGGTTTCGCTCGGACATCTCTGTTCCCCCCTTGTTCATCGGAGGTTTCCCTCCGTCAATCTCTGATTTTTTCTATAATCCGCAGCTTTGCACTGCGGCTTCTGTTGTTCTGCGAAAGCTCGTCCGCTCCCGCGGTAATGGGCTTTCTGTCAACAAGTCTTCCCCGCGGCAGCTTTCCGCATACGCAAACGGGAAATTCGGGCGGGCAGGTGCAGCCGGTGCAGAACTCTCTGAACCGATTTTTGACAATCCTGTCCTCCAGCGAATGGAATGTGATTACAGAAAACCGTCCGCCAACCTTTAGCCGTTCAAACCCGACGGTAAGCGCTTTGTCAAGCACCTCAAGCTCGCGGTTTACCTCTATTCGTATCGCCTGAAAGCTCTTTCGGCAGGGGTTCTTTTCCCTGCGATATGCCGCCGGAACGCTCTTTTTTATTATCTCGGCAAGCTCGCCCGTTGTTTCTATCGGCGATACCGCACGCGCTTTTACTATTCTGTCGGCAATTTTCGGCGCGAATTTCTCCTCGCCGTATTCATAAAGAATTGTTCTTAGTTGTTCAAAAGTGTAGTCATTGACTACATCTCTCGCGGACAGCCCCTCCCCGCTCATTCTCATATCCAGCGGCGCGTCTGCGTGAAACGAAAAACCGCGCTCTGCCGTGTCAAGCTGATGAGAGGACACTCCAAGGTCCGCCATAATACCGTCGAGCTTGTCTATATGCAGCTCGTCCAGCGCCTCGCCAAGCTCGCAGAAGTTTCTCTTTACGAGCGTGACAGGATAACCCTTCAGCCGCTCCCCGGCGGCTTCGATGGCGTCGCCGTCTTGGTCAAAGCATATCAGACGCCCCCCGTCCGACAGCCGCTTTGCAAGCTCAAGGCTGTGACCGCCTCCACCTGTGGTAAGGTCCGCGTAAACGCCCTTTGGGTCTGAAAACGCTCCGTCCACAGTTTCCTTAAGAAGCACAGAAACGTGAGAAAAGTCCATTAAAGACCTTCCTTCCTTGCAATCTTTCTGATTTCTGCAATGCTTACCTCATTTTCCTTGAGGGTTTCCGTGTCCCATATCTCGGCTTTTGAGCCGAGCGAAAAGATGGTAATGTTTGTCTTTATGCCGACGCTGTCGCGCAGAAACTGCGAGATAGCAATTCTGCCCTGCTTATCCGGCTCGGCG
>SFHN01000032.1 GCA_004555635.1 [Eubacterium] saphenum | reverse complement strand
GTAATGCTGTCGTTGCCGTTAAAGTCGTGGTTAAGATAATACTGATTGTCGGTTGACTGAACAACGACGTTGTTCACCTTTGTTCCCGTGATTTTAACCCACGCGCGCGTGTCGGGATTTGTCGCCTTCAGCGCCGCGAAATCAGGATAAATCGGTGTGTTTACAACGGGAGTTACGTTGATGTACTCCTCTTCCTCGGGCTCCTCGGGGTCAGGCTCGGTCGGCGCTGTCGCGGGGTGGGTGCTGAACGGGTGGTAGTCGTTGTCAACGTCAATCGTCCCCGTGGGCACTCCCGCAATCTCGGCAATCTTGTCGTTTATCTTCGCGCCGTTTTTAAGCCCCGCAAGCTGTGTCGCAAGCAGCACAAGCGTCGCGATAAACACGATAACCGCCGCGAAAAGCACGACCTTGCGTATCTTCTCCGTCGCGGTATCGCCGCGCTGCGGAAGCACCGCCTCGGCAAACCGCGCTCCGGCGGATTTAGGACGTCCCTTTATCTTGTCGGACTTGCCGCCCTTTGCGCTTTTCGCTTTCGGTGCAGAGGAGAAGTCAAGCTTATCTAGCGCGATATTTCTCGCGTCGTTTCGTTTGTTGTTATTGTTTGGCATATATTTCCCCCTATGTTCTGTTTAATTCTCAGCCGCCCTCTATGCTGTCAATAAGAAGCTGAAGCGCGCGCTTTGCGGCGGCGGTGCGAATGTAGTCGCGGGCGGTGTAGCACTTTCCTGTTTTTGCGGGAAAAACACAGCGCAGGCTTGTCTTTTTCCCGTCAGCCGCGCACACGGCGATGAAAACCTCGCCGACAGGGTGCTCCGAAGAACCGCCCGAAGGTCCCGCAACGCCTGTTGTTGACACGCCATAGTCCGCTCCGCCAAGCTTGATTACGCCGCTCGCCATCTCCTCGGCGCACTCGGCGCTGTATTCGGTGTGCTGCGAAAGCGTCTGCTCGCTTACATAAAGCACCTCGCGCTTTATGCGGTTGGAGTAGGCGCACACGCCAAGCTCGATAGCCTCGCTGCTGCCCGAAATGGAAGTTATAGCGGAAGAAATCATTCCTCCCGTGCAGCTTTCGGCGGTGGATATCCTGATGTGCTTTTCGCTGCAAAGGGCAACCGTCCTGTGCGCAAGCACCGTGATATCCGAGAGCATTTCCTCATAGCTGTCAATCGTACTCATTGTGTCACCTCAATATATAAGACCGAATATCTGCATAAAAAGTTGCAGGTCAAAGCGGCAGCCGGTAATTTCGCGGGGTTTCTTTAATCGAGGAAAACCGTCTGCTCGCCGTAGCGGAAGCGCCTTACCTCGGTTTTCGCTATCGCTTCGTCAACCATACTGTCAAAGTCGAAGCTCTGCTCCGCCGCGATGATGTCCTCCATTTTCGGGCGGGTGCGCGGGTGCTTCGGAGAGAACACCGTGCAGCAGTCCTCATACGGCAGGATTGATGTTTCAAACGTGCCGATTTTGCGCGCGATTTCGGTTATCTCTATCTTGTCCATTCCGATAACGGGGCGGAAAACAGGGTACTCTGCCGCCGCGTTTGTGCAGTACAGCGCGGGAAGCGTCTGGCTCGCAACCTGCGCGACGCTTTCGCCCGTGATTATCGCGCCATAGCCGTCGCGCGAGCAAATCTTGTTCGCAATCTTAACCATAAGGCGGCGCATAAGCACCGTGAAATATTCCTCGGGGCAGTTGTCGCGAAGCGCCTCCTGAAGCTCCGTAAACGGCACGCAGTAGAACATAATGTCGCCGCAGTAGTCGGTCATTTCCTCGCACAGCTTCTCGACCTTCATACGGGCGCGCTCCGACGTGTAGGGCGGGGAAACGTAGTGTATGCAGTCAACCACAAGCCCACGCTTCGCCATCATATATCCCGCAACGGGGCTGTCAATGCCGCCCGAAAGCATAAGCAGCGCCTTTCCGCTGCTGCCAACGGGCATTCCGCCGGCGCCGGTAATGCGCTCTGCGGAAAGATATGCGCCCTTGTCTCGGATTTCAAGGCGGACGGTTACGTCAGGGTTATGCACGTCAACGCCGATATGCGGGAACATTGACAGCACCGCGCCGCCAAGCTCCTGCTGTATCTCGGGCGAGCTTAGCGGGAAGCTTTTGTCCGCGCGCTTTGCCTCAACCTTAAAGGTTTTCACGTCGGAAAGCGCAGGCTCGAGATACTCTCGGGCGCCCTTAACCACCGCGTCAAAATCCTTCGGGAACACCGCGCAGCGCTGAATTGCTCCGATGCCGAAAACAAGCTTCAGCTTTTCAACCACAAGCTCCATATCCACTTCGTCAAGCGGGTTTATGTAGATGGTTGACTGCCTGCGGTCGTATTCAAACCTGCCGATTTTCTTCAGGCGGCGCTTTATATTTTTCTGGAGCATATCCTCAAAGGTGCTTTTGTTTTCGCCCTTGAGCGCGATTTCTCCGTACTTTACCATTACGATTTCTTTCATCTTTATCTTCGTACCCTTTCAATTCCTTTTCTTATCCCGTCGCACAGCGCGTCGATTTCCGCCGCCGTGGTTTCAGAGGAAAACGAAACCCTGAGCGTCGTGTCCGCGTCCTTGTCGGATATCCCAAAGCGGCTTAAAACGCCGCTCTTTTTCCCCTTGGAACAAGCCGAGCCGCTGGAAACGTATATCTCCTGCTCCTCGAGAATATGCAGCATTATCTCGCTTCTGACCCCGCCCACCGCAAAGCTTACGATGTTAGGAACGCACCTATCATCGGAGTTGAGCGTTATCCCGTCAAGCTCGGAAAGCCGCTCCAGCAAATGCGCTTTAAGCGCGCCGAAGTGCTCCTTCGTACCCGCATAGCTTGTTACCGCAGCGCTAAGCCCCGCGACAAGCTCGACAGGCTCCGTGCCCGAGCGCAGGTTCTTCTGCTGTCCCCCGCCCAAAAGGAGCGGCGTAAAGCGAACACCCTTTTTTACATACAGCGCGCCAATGCCTTTAGGCGCGTGGATTTTGTGTCCCGAAATGCTGATAAAATCACCGTCAAGCGGCACTTTGAGAAAGCCCTGAACCGCGTCGATATGTACGAGGGTCGCGGGGTTCTTCTTTTTAACAAGCTTGTACAGACGCTTTACGTCCGTTGCGAAGCCCGTTTCGTTGTTTACTGCCATACAGCTTACGAGAACGGTTTTTTCGTCAACCGCGTCGGCAAGCGCTGCGGCGAAGTCGTCGTAATCCTTCGGCGACAGCCTTACCACCTCAAAGCCGAGCGTTTCGAGCTTGTCCAGCACGCGCGCAACCGACGGGTGCTCTATCGTCGTGGAAACAACCCGCTTTCCCGCCCGCTTGTATGCGTCGCAGGCGCCGAAAAGCGCCGTGTTGTTGCTCTCGGTAGCGCCCGAGGTGAAGTAGATTTCCCCGTCAAGCGGTCTGCCGCCCGAAACCGCAGGGCTGCTTCCGAGCGCGGTAAGCAGCGTTTTCTTCGCCAACGAAAGCACCTCTCCCGAGGATATCCCAAGCTTGTGGAGCGAGCTTGCGTTTCCAAACCGCCCGCGCATTGTATCGCAAACCGCCTTTACCGCAGCCTCGCAGGGCTTTGTGGTCGCGGCGTTGTCCAAATAAATCATACATACACTCCAAGACATAGTTATCTGTATAATATTATAGCATACTTTTTGTGATTTGAACAGTGTTTTTTGAATTTTTTCAGATTATTTTCACCTTTTCCGAAATATGCCGCCAAAAGGTTACAAAACGGTTACAGTATGGCGCCAAAAGGTAACAAAACAATTACAATTTGCCAAAAAACTATTACAGTTTTGTTATAAATATTGATTTCCTTTCCCCGTTGTGGTAGAATAACATCAGACAGAGAAAAAACATTCAAATCCTCCATCCAATCCCTTAGCGCCGCCGAATTTGGCGGCGCTTTGGTTTTTCTTTTCTCTGTGGAATATCACAAGCCGAAATGACCCGAAAAAGCCCGCTTCGCAGGAAAAAGCAGGCATATCACAAATCAACCCGAGAAGGCGCCCGCCGCTCTCGGGTTGTTGTATTTTACAGGGAGAAACTCACCGTTTTCGGGGTTCTGCCGCGCCGTTTCCACGAAAGCGGACCGCTCGCCCCGCTGCTTTTGTGCAGGAAAGCGAACCTCCCCGCACAAATGCCGCGCGTATAAAAATGGTGTTAAGACGGTGTTAAAATTTTGTTAAGGTTTTTTTGGCGAAAACGGTAGAAGCGCCCGAAAAACGCGATAGCAATCGGCTTTTGCGCTTTTCGCGGCGCTTGTAAAACGCTTGTTTTTTTGTGATGTTTTGCAGGAAACCACTTGATTTTCCCTGCATTTTGTGGTAATATAGTTCTTGTCAAATGGCAGACTTTTCCAAAAAGCTGACATTTACATATCACAAACGACCAAGACCGTCAACGGTTCTTTCATCGCAAGACAAAAAAAGCGGCGCTCACAAATTGGGGAAAATAAAAGGGCCGAAAAGACGGAGAAAAAGGAGGAAAAAATTATGACAAATCAGATTAAGGTGCTCATCGGAAACGACACGGCAGACTGCGGAATGGCTTGGGCAGGGGCGCTCAAAAACGCGGGAATGTACGCGATAACGCGTCACTGCGACGGCAACGCGGTTCTTAGCTCGATAAAGAGCGAGACGCCCGACGTGGCGGTGCTTGAAGCAAAAATGCCCTACTGCGACGCAATCGAGGTTATCCGCCGCCTTAAAGTCGAGAAAAAGTATGTTCCGAACGTGATAATCGTTTCTCCGACCGACGACCGCACGCTTGAGCGCGAGGCTGCCTGCGTCGGCGCTTCCGTGATAAGCAAGCCGGTTGACCCTGCTTTTCTCGCGGACAAGATATCGCACATCTGCGGCGAGCCGGAGCTTCCCGCCGTGCCCGACGAGCCTGACGAAACCGAGCTTGAATGCGCAGTCACCGAGATAATCCACCAAGTCGGAATCCCCGCGCACATCAAGGGCTACCACTACATACGCACCGCGATTATGCTTTCGGTGAACAACGACGAGATGATAAACTGCATAACAAAGCTGCTTTACCCCACCGTAGCGAAAAAGTACCAGACAACCTCCTCACGCGTTGAGCGCGCAATCCGCCACGCAATCGAAATCGCTTGGGACAGGGGGGATATCGAGGTGCTGACGCGGATTTTCTCCTACACCGTGCACACCGCGAAAGGCAAGCCCACCAACTCCGAGTTCATTGCGCTTATCGCAGACCACCTGCGGCTTAGATTCAAGCAGCAGCGCAGCGTTGCGGTTTCGGGAATGAGATAAGCCGCTTCGAATACAATTTAACAAGCACAAGCCCGCCCCCGTGAAAAATCGGGGGCGGGTGATTTTTTATAGATTTTCAAGGGATTTTTCGAGAAACGCCCTTGTCTTTTCGCTCGACGGATTTCCGAAAACCTCGTCGGGCGTGCCGTATTCCTCAATAACGCCGTCCGCCATAAAAATGACCTTGTCCGCAACGCCGCGCGCAAAGTTCATCTCGTGGGTGACGACAATCATCGTCCTGTCGGAGCTTTTCAGCTCGCGGATAACGCGAAGCACCTCGCCCGTAAGCTCGGGGTCAAGCGCGGACGTAGGCTCGTCAAAGCACAGGATATCCGGCTTCATCGCAAGGGCGCGCGCAATCGCAACGCGCTGCTGCTGACCGCCCGAAAGCTCGCAGGGGTAATTCGCAAGCTTCTCCGACAGCCCTACCGTTTTCAGCAGAGCACGGGAGCGCTCGTCGATTTCCTTCTTGACGGCGGCGCGGCGCGATTTCGGCTCGGACCTCGTAAGCATAAGCGTCGGCGCAAGCGATACGTTATCCAGCACGGTATACTGCGGGAACAGGTTGAACGACTGAAACACCATTCCGAAGCGCAGGCGCTTTTCGCGGATTTCGTTTTCGCTGTACTCCGCGGCGGCGTCGAAAAGCAGCTTTCCGTCAAGCGTTATTGTGCCGGTGTCGGGGCGCTCAAGGAAGTTAAGGCAGCGCAGCAGCGTTGTCTTTCCGCTGCCCGACGAGCCGATTATCGCAAGCACCTCGCCCTTTTGCATAGAGAAGTCAATGCCCTTTAACACCTCGGTTTTGCCGAAGCTTTTGGTTATCCCGCTGATTTCAAGAAAGCAGCCGTTTGAATTTGTTTGCTCCATTTTGCTCCTCCCTTAACCGTGGAAATAGTTCATCTTCTTCTCCGCATAGCCGAGCAGCATTGTAAGCAGACCCGAGAACAGCAGATAGAACACCGCGACATAGAACAGCGGCCAGATTATCGCTTTGAGCGCGACTATCGTTTCCGCCGCCTTAACAAGCTCCACAACCGCGATAACGCGCGCAAGCGACGTATCCTTTACAAGCGTTATTATCTCGTTTCCCATCGGGGGAACAATGCGCTTTACCACCTGAAGCAGAACGACCTTGAAGAAAATCTGCGACTTTGTCATTCCGAGCACCTGTCCCGCCTCATACTGACCCTTAGGTATGCTCTCGATACCGCCGCGGTAAATCTCGGAGAAATAGCACGCGTAGTTGATGATGAACGCGATAAGCACGGCGGTAAGACGCGGAAGCGCCGTGCCGCCCCAGATAAGCCCAGGTCCGAAGAACACGAAAATAATCTGAAGCATAAGCGGAGTTCCGCGGATTATCCACACGAAAGTCTTTACCACCCACTTTATCGGCGGTATCTTTGACATCGAGCCGAAGGTTATCAAAAGCCCCAGCGGCACCGAGCACAAGAGCGTCACCGCGAATATCTCCAGCGTTGTCAGAAAGCCCTTTGAGAGCTGCAAGGTTACTTCAATAAATGACATATCGTTTCCCGTTTTCCTTTTCCCTTGTTCCTTTTCCCTGCTGAATAAAGCTGCGGCAAACGATTGCGTCTGCCGCAGTAGCCTTGTGTCTTATTCCGCGAAAGCGTAAACGTCCGCGAGGTCGTACTTCTCGCAGAGCTTAAGCAGCGAGCCGTCCTTAACCATCTCGTCGATTGCCTTGTTAATCGCGTCGAGGGTTTCCTTGTCGTCAAGGCGCAGACCGACTGCGTATTCCTCGGGCATAAGATTTACGGACTCGACAATCATCAGGTCGGAATAATCGGTGCCGTCGCCGATGGAAGCCTTTGCCATAACGTAGTCCATAACGCCAACGTCAACAGTGCCTGCCTTAAGCTCAAGCAGAACGTCCTTCTGTGCTGCGCAGCCGACAAACTCGTCGGAAGCCAGAACCTCGCTAGCTTCGATAGCGTCCTGACCCGCAGAGCCGCTCTCCGCAGCAACCTTTATGCCCTGCATAGCGTTGATGTCGGCGAACTTTTCGGCGTTATCCTTCTTGATAACGGCAACCTGCTTGTTTCTGATGTAGGAGGTGGAGAAAGCCATATTTTCCTTTCTCTCCTCTGTTACGGTAAGACCGTTCCAGATAGCGTCGATTGTACCGGAATTAAGCTCAAGCTCCTTCTTCTCCCACTCAATCTCGCGGAACTCGGGGGTCTTTCCCATCTTCTCACAGACAGCCTTTGTGAACTCGGTTTCAAAGCCGGTAAGCTCGCCGTTCTCGTCGAAGTAGTTCATCGGCTCGAAATATGTAATGCCGACAACGAACTTTTCATCTTCGCTTTTCTTGCAGCCGCCGATACCCAGCAGCATTGCTGCGCAAAGCACAGCGGATAAGATCTTCTTCATAATTTTGTCCCTTTCATTTCCCTTATTATTATGCTAGCGCAATAAAGCACCATTTACTATAATAGCACATCTCTCCCGATTTGTCAACAGCGGCGGAGAATTTTTGGCAGCGCTATGCCAAAAGCGGCATTTTTGCACGTTTTTGCAGTTTAACCTAAGGTACATTTTAGAGAACGGGAGAACTCCCGTACTATGGTACTAAGGAGGTGCAAAAATGACCTTTGACAAGGCAGAAAAAATAATACACGCTGTCTGTGCCGCACTCGGAGCGGTCGGCGGGTTCTTCTTCGGGGAACTTGACGGGCTGTTTTTCGCGGTGGTTGCGGTGATGGCGGCGGACTATGTGACAGGCGTTATCGCGGCGGCGGTGCTGAAGCGGCTGTCAAGCTCGGCGGGCTTTCGCGGCATTGTCAAGAAGCTGTTTATGATAACGCTGATTGCGCTCGGGCATATAATCGACGCGTATGTAATCGGGCAGGGCGCGGCGCTTATGACGGCGGTGGAGCTGTTCTTCCTCGCAAACGAGAGCCTTTCGATATGCGAAAACGCGGGCGAGCTTGGGCTGCCGATACCGAAAAAGCTGCGCGAAATGCTCGCCCAGCTAAAAAACGACGAGGAGGACAAAGACAACAATGGCGACTGAACTTTTCGGAATTGACCTTTCCTACGCAAACAAAATAACCGACTACAAGAAGCTGCTCGCTTCGACATACGGCGGCAGGAAAATCAGCTTCGCGTTTTTGCGTATCGGCTATCCAGGCAAGGTTGACACGCGCTTTTTTGAGCATTACAACGCGCTTTCCGGCAAGGTAAAGCTTGGCGTGTACTTCTACTCGCTTGCGCGGAGCGTAGAGGAAGCAAGGGCAGAGGCGCGGTTTGTGCTTGACAAGATAAAGGGGCTGAAGCTTGAGTACCCCGTTGTGTTTGACTACGAGGACAAGCGGGTGCTGTCGCCGAAGCTGTCAAAGGGCGAGTACACGGCGATATGCAGCGCGTTTCTCGCGGAGATAAAAGCGGGCGGCTATTACGCTATGCTGTACTCTAACCCGAGCTTTCTCGAAAGCTACGCGGACAAGGGCGTGCTGCTGAAAAATCCGCTGTGGCTTGCGCACTACACGGCGAACGGCAAGCAGCGGCAGTACGGTCAGCAGGTTTGGCAGTTCGGCACGTTCAGACCTGCGGGCGCAGTCGGCAAGGTTGATGGGAACATCGCGTACTGCGACCTCGCGCAGTTGATTGCAAACGCGGGGCAGAACGTTCCGCGCCGCTGTATGCTAACTGCGCAGAAAACTGTGTACGCGTGGGAGCGCGCCGACGAAATCAAGCGCCTGCGTGAGCTTGGCTGCACGGTGGGCGCGAAGAAATCACAGCAGAAATAACACAAGCCCGAGAGGAATTTTCTTCTCGGGCTGATTTATTAGGCTGAAAGCGCCTCGTTTGCAAGCGCTTTCACACTCAGGATTGACATAACGCGGCAACCACATACCTATTTAAGTATAAACACAATGGTATTTATCAGCATAGAAATAAAAAACATTATTCCCACAATCAGATTTGATTTATCCTTTGTGTATTTCAGTTTGCTGATGTATGTCGCGCCGCCGTATGCGCACAGCATACTCACAAGCGGTGCTGATGATATCTCCTTAAACGCCGAAATCAGCACTAATATGATAAATACCACTATCATTGTAATAATGCCTGTTCTCGTAGTTTTTGCATATATCGCGTCATTGTAGTCCGCGACTTTTTCCAGCGTTTCTTTTAATTCGTTGTCCATCTTCTCACTTTTCCTTTCGCCGTCAATGATTTCCCTGATATCCACTTCGTAGAAAGAAGATATTTCCACCAGCATACTAAGGTCGGGCATATTGCTGCCGGTCTCCCAGCGGCTGACGGTTCTTCCCGCAACATTGAAATGCTCAGCGACCTGTTCTTGCGTCAGGCCTTTTTCTTTCCGAAGTTCTTTGAGGAATCTTCCTGTTTTCTGCTGGTCCATAATCATTCTCCTTTCACTGACAGACTAC
>SFHN01000031.1 GCA_004555635.1 [Eubacterium] saphenum | reverse complement strand
CGCAGGTTTTTATACCCTTGATATCAAAAGGACTGATTTTTTCTGCATACATTTCAGAAAGCTCAATCTGCATAGCCTTCATACAGTTTTTTGCCGCAAGCATATACTTTGCTTTATTTGCGCGGTCGATATACCCGCTTAGCGACGGAATAAGCACTCCGGAAAGTATCGCGATGATTACTAGGACGATTATAACTTCCACAAGTGTAAAGCCCTTGCGGTCTTTGCAGCGTCTTAAATATTTAAGCATAGCAATTCTCCTTTCTTTCGGATAATTGTCTTTATTTGTATTATAACATTCCCTTTTCGATATGTCAATATTTTTTTGTGAAATGTCTGCCGCAAAAAATCTGTAGTGCGGCACATAACACAAAGCCCCCCTGCCTTGCGGCAAGGGAGCGATGCGCAAACAATTTTTTGAGAGGTTATTCACCGCTTATCGCGGCGAAATGCCCGAAGCTCCGCCAAGAGCCCGATACTCTTATGCGGCGGGCGTCGGAAAGCCCTTATACTCCGGGCTTTGCCTTAAAGGAAAGGCAGTCTGTGCACTGTACGACAGTGGGGTTAGCCTCGTGAGTGCCGACTTCGATTTTGTCGAGCGAGCAGAAATCATCGCAGCTGCAATGATGCTCGCAGTTCTTGATTGTGCAGCCGATGTGACGGTTTGCAAATTCAGTACCCATAGTATGCTTCCTTTCGCTGCCCGCGCGGCTTTTGCCGAACGGACGCATTTTTTTGCGGCGGCTTTCGTCACCGCATAAATATATTGCGCAGAAAAACCTCGTATATTCACACGCGAAGCTTATCGCCGCTTGACAATAAACGGCATATATATTATAATAAAATTTGAAAAATCAATTTGAAAGGAAGCGGTTTTATAAAGGACAGGGCATTATTTTACCGCGCGCTGAGGTTCGTTTTCAAGCCGCTTTTCCTGCTTTTGTTTCAGCCGAAAATCATCTGTCGCGACCGTATCCCGAGCGAGGGCGCTGCAGTTATCGCGGGCAATCACAAACACGCGCTCGACCCTATTCTGGTTGACGTATGCACAAAGCGCGTTGTACGAACTCTTGCGAAAAAAGACCTTCACGACGGCGCATTCGGCTTCGTTTTCAAAGGCGTTCGCGCGATACCCGTTGACCTTCACGCTCGCAGCAACCCCGACGCGCTGAACGAAGCGGTAAAGGCGCTGCGCGAGGGCTATGCGGTGAACGTTTCTCCCGAGGCAAAGCGAAACTACACCGACGAGCTGCTTTTGCCGTTCAAATACGGCGCGGTTTCGATGGCGCAAAAGACTGGCGCGCCGATTATCCCCTACGTTATCACGGGGGAATACAAGCCGTTCGGCGGGCTTACGATACGCTTCGGCGAGCCGATTTATGTCGGTGATAATCTTACGGAAGCGAACGAGCGCCTTTACAATGTGGTTTACGAGCTGTTTCAGATAACAGCGCCGAAAGACTTTCTCGAAAAAAAACACTTCACACCATATTCTTCATCGGAGCATAAAAAATGACACAGATAAACTATCCCGACTGCTCGCTTTATGAGTTTGTCGCGCGGCGCGCCGAGGGTTGGCGAAGCTTTGCCGCATTGGAATATTACGGGAGAAAAATAAGCTACGCGCGGCTGCTTTTTGAAATAGACCGCTGTGCGGCTGCGCTAAAAGCGCTTGGAGTAAAGCGCGGCGACAACGTTGCGGTTATCCTGCCGAATATTCCGCAGGCGGTGTTCGTTTTTTACGCGCTGAATAAGCTTGGCGCAGCGGCGAGTATGATACACCCGCTTTCCTCGCGTGATGAGATTGCGCGCTATATTGAGATAACGGGCAGCCGTATTGTGATTGCGCTTGACCTTGCCGCAGAAAAGGCGGCAGGCGCGGCGCAGACGCTTGTCGTTACCTCGGTCGGTGAATATATGTCCGCGCCGATGAAAGCGGCGTATTCTCTTTCTGCGAAAAAGCCGCGAATACAAGGCACGATGACTTGGCGCGGGCTTATGGCGCTCGGGAAAGGCAAAAGCGTGTCCTCGGAGGGCGGCGAAGATGACGCGGCTGCTGTCCTTTTCAGCGGCGGCACAACGGGCGCGCCAAAGGGCATTGTGCTGACAAATCTCAACTTTAACGCGCTCGCGCTTCAGAGCATCGACGGCTGCGGCGTGCTTGAAAAGGGCGACAGGGTGCTGTCGGTTATGCCCGTGTTCCACGGGTTCGGGCTTGGCGTGTGCATACATACGGTGCTTTGCTTCGGCGGCACGGCGATTATCCTGCCGAAATTCAAGGCTTCGGAGTTCTTAAACCTTGTGCTGAAATACAAGCCGAACATTGTCGCGGGCGTGCCGTCGATTTACGAGTATATGCTTCGCAGCAACCTGAAAAAACGCGACCTTTCTTTCCTCAAATGCGCGATATCGGGCGGCGATGCTCTTGGCGCCGCGACAAAAGTCCGCCTTGCAGAAATGCTGTCCGCGCACGGCTGTGCTGCGGGCGTCCGCGAGGGCTACGGGCTTACCGAGTGCGTTACGGGAACCTGCCTTTCGCCCGCGGGAGATGTGCGGGAGGGCTGCGTCGGAATGCCGTACAATGACACCGAATATATGATAGCTGACCCTGAAACGGGAGCGGAGCTTCCGCGCGGCGAGGTCGGCGAGATTGTTCTGCGCGGGCCGACGGTTATGCGCGGGTATCTGGGCGACCCCGAGGAAACCGCGCGTGCGCTTAGAGTTCACAACGGGAAAGTATGGCTGCACACGGGCGACCTCGGCTGTATGGACGAGGAGGGCTATGTGTTCTTCCGTCAGCGGCTGAAAAGAATGATTGTATCTAACGGCTACAACATCTACCCGCAGAACCTCGAAAGCGTAATAAGCTCGCACAGCGGCGTTGCGCAGTGCGCGGTGGTTGGCGTCCGCGACGAGATACGCGGGCAGCGCGTTGCCGCGTTTGTCGTTCCGAAAGACGGCGCGGACAGAGCGGCGCTGCCGAAGGAGCTTGACGCGCTCTGCCGCGAAAGACTGTCGGCTTATGCTGTTCCGAGAAGCTATCATCTTTGCGACAGCCTGCCGAAAACACTTGTCGGGAAGATTGCCTACACCGAGCTTGAAAAGATGGGAGAAACGGCTGATGAACAGTAAACGCGTGCTGCTTATCCACCCCGAAATCTCGCGGACGAAGTACAATTTCGCGGGGGTTATCGACAACGAGCCGCTGGAGCTTGAATATATCGCTGCGCTTCTCAAAGAGCGCGGATACTCCGTTGAAATATGGGACGGGCAGGTTGACGCTATGCCCGCTGCGGAGAAAATCCGCAGCTTTTCGCCGGAATTTCTCTACGTCTGCGGACGGACGCGGCAGGAGAATTTCATCAAGGAATACTGCCGCGAGGGGAAACGGGAAGGTGCGGTTACGATTGTGGGCGGGCTTCACGCGCAGCACAATTTCAGGCGGCTTTTCGAGGACAGCGTGGATTATGTGCTGACAACGTTTGACATATTCGTGCTTGCCGATTTAATCGACGGGGCTTCTCCCGAAACGCTGTGCGGAGTGTGCTATAAGCTCGGCGGAGTTTGGCGCGAAAACTCAGCGCAGCCGTTTGATATCTCGCGCCTTCCGCGACCCGACAGGAGCAAGTTTTATGCGCACAGCGACCGCTACCGCTACCTCGAGCTGCTTCCCTGCGCGCACGTCCGCACGGCGTATTCCTGCCCGTATAGCTGCGTTTTCTGCTCGCGGAACAAGCTTAACTGCGGGGTGTATTCCGCGCGGGATATCGCAGATGTGGTTGACGAAATCGAGCAAATCGACTGCCCGAACATCTACTTTATCGACGACGATTTCCTCGTCGACAGAAAGCGCGTCGAGGAGTTTTTGCGGCTGGTTCGCGAGCGCGGGATAGAGAAGAAATACGTCTGCTACGGCAGGGCGGATTTTATCACAAAAAACGCCGATTTGCTACCCGAAATGAAAGCGGCGGGGTTCTACTACATACTCGCGGGGCTTGAAGCTATAAGCGACAGGGCGCTTTCTGCTTACAACAAAAAAACCGACGTCGAAACAAATACCGAAGCCGTGCGGCTTACAAACGAGGCGGGGATAAACCTTATGGGAATGTTTATCGCTGACCTTGATTTCACCGCGAAGGATTTCCGTGAGCTTTACCGCTGGATAAAGAAAAACAAGCTGCTTCACACTGCTGTGTCGATATTTACCCCCGAGCTTTCAAGCGTGCTTTATGAGCAGTACCGCGAGCGGATTATCACCGACGACCCCGCAGCGTGGGACTATCTCCACGTTGTCGCAAGGCCGCTTAAAATGTCGCTGAAACGATACTATTTCTGCTATCATATGCTGATGGTTAAGCTGTTCTTAAAGGGACAGCGCGACGGTATTTACGATTTTGTGGACTACGGCTTTTACATAAAAAGCTTTCTGAAAAATATGTTCCGCTTCGGAGGTTAAAATGGCATACAAAAATCCCGTTAAGAAAATTATCCCGAGCAGGCTTGAAACAGGATTTCAGCAGTTTTTGTACAAATATGTCGGGCGGTATATTCCGAAAAACGCAACGCCGAATCAGGTGACGCTTGTCGGCGCGCTGGGCGGGCTGTTCGCGGTAATCTGCACGTTTCTAACGAACATTTTGCCGCTGTTTTTCATCGGAACGGTAGCGGGACTTGCCGTTCACCTTATCGCAGACGACCTCGACGGCTATGTCGCGCGCACGCGCGGAATGTCCTCGAAAGCCGGCGCATATTTCGACCTTATCACCGACGTGCTGTTTTCGACGTTTTTGATGATTGCGCTTGGCTTTTCGCCATACGCAAGCCTTGAGGTTATGGTGTTTGCCGTGCCGGTTTACGGCGTTGTAAACGTCACTGCTATGAATTACATCATATACTTCAACGAGTTTCTATTCCCGCGGCTCGGACCTATCGAAGCGCATATTGCTTTCGCCGGCGCCGCGGTGCTTGCGATGGTATTCAGAGAGCCGGTGTTCACCCTGTTTTCCCACGGATTTTTTGTCGCGGACATCGTGATTTTCGCGGGGCTTATCCCGATGTATTTCGAGATGATACGCTTGCAGGTGGGGCTTTTCCGCAGGCTGAAAGCGCGCGAGCAGGCTGACTGCGAGGAAAGCGGGAACAACGAATGAAACGAAACAGACATATCTACATAGCGCTTATCTGCGCGCACACGGGGCTTGGTGCAGTTGCGCGGAGGATTACGGGGTACCGCTACACGCACGCTGCGGTTTGCCTTGACAGCTCGCTTACTGATTTTATAAGCTACTCGCGCCGCCGCCACTATCTGCCCGCCGACGCGGGATTTATGCACGAAAAGCGCGATTTTTACGCGTTCGGAAAGCACACGGACTTTGCCGCAAAGGTGTACCGCATTCCCGTTTCGGAGGAAAACTACGAGCGTGTTCTGCGGTTTATAAGCGCCTGCGAGAGCGACCCTCAGCAGCGCTTTAACCTGTTCTCAATGGCGACAATGCCGCTGCTGCACGGCTTTCGCATTTACAAAACGCACAACTGTATGAGCTTTGCGGCGCGGGTTGCGGAGCTTTCGGGCGCGATAAAGCTGACGAAGCCGTATTACAGGTATTCGATAAAGGAGCTTGACGAGCTGCTTTGCGGCTTTCCCGTTTTCGAGGGGATAATTCGGCGCGAGCCTTCCGCCGAATATCAGCGCTATATGGAGCGCCCGACCGCTTCGGAATACCTCTGTACGGCTGCGGGGCTTGCTTTTGAGCTTACAAAACGAATGATTTTACACAAGGGAGAAACCGATGAATAAGCTGCGTGTTTTGCTGGATACAATGCCGTTTGTCCGCGCAATTGAGGCGGTGAGCGGGCTTCAGGCGATGATTGCGGACAGCGCTCGGGCGGACGGCGCGGAGTTTTCGGCGCTGTGGCTGAGCGGATTTACACACGCCGCAAACCGCGCCTTGCCCGACGATGGAACCATTCCTCTTTCGGACAAGCTTTATGCGCTTTCGGACATAACGCGCGTTTCGGACAAGCCCGTCATAATCGACTGCGATACGGGTGGCTCACCCAAAGAGCTGCAAGATACGGCGCTCGCCTACGAAAAAGCGGGGGCTGCTGCGATTGTTGTCGAGGATAAATGCGGCGAGAAGAAAAACTCGCTCTACTGCGACAAAACGCTTCACAAAATGGAAACGCCCGAGCGCTTCTGCGAGAAGATTGCTGCCGCAAAATCCTGCACTTTCGACCTGATGATTTTTGCGCGGATAGAAAGCTTTATCGCAGGCGAAACCGAGGAGCGGGCGCTATCGCGTGCGGCAAAGTACATAGCTGCGGGCGCAGACGGAATTGTCATTCACAGCACCGACGCTTTCGGGCAGGAGGTGCTTGGCTTTTCGCAGAAATTCAAGGCAGATTTCCCGCATATTCCGCTCGGCGTTATCCCGACGATGTACCCGACGATTAGCTGCGAAACGCTTCACAGCCACGGCGCAAATATCATAATCTACGCAAATCAGATGACAAGAAGCGCCTTTCTTGCGATGAGAAAGGCGGCGGAGATGATTCTTTCAGACGGCTGCGCAAGCCGCGCGGATAAGTACGCCGAAAGCGCGGTTTCGGTGCTTGAATTTCTGGAGGGAGGGAAGCGATGATACGCTCGGAGGAATTTTTTGAGTGCCTGAGCGAATACGGGCTGGATTTTTTCGCGGGTGTTCCCGATTCGCTGCTGAAAAACCCCTGCGCCTATCTTGCGGAAAACAGCGCCAGCTATTACATCACTGCAAACGAGGGAAACGCTGTCGCTCTGGCGGCGGGACATTACCTTGCGACAGGAAAAGCGGCAGTTGTTTTTATGCAAAACTCGGGGATAGGAAACGCTGTGAACCCGCTTTTGTCGCTGGCGGACGAGTTGGTTTACGATATTCCTATGCTGCTGCTGACGGGCTGGCGCGGCGAGCCGGGCGTGCCCGACGAACCTCAGCACAAGAAGCAGGGCGCGGTGACTCTTGCGCTTTACGAAGCAATGGGGATAGAAACGTTGGTGCTTGGGGATAACTTCCGCGAGCAGCTTGCGTACTGCGCAGAGAAGATTATCAGCGAGCGCAAACGCATTGCGCTTATCGTGAAAAAGGGAACATTTGCCGAGTATGTGAGCGCGGCTTCTCCCGAAAAAAGCGGGGCGCTGTCCCGCGAAAGAGCGCTCGAGCTTATTGCCGACGTGCTTTCACCCGAGGACTTATCGGTCTGCACAACGGGAAAGGCTTCGCGCGAGCTTTACGAAATCCGCATTCGCCGCGCCGAAGGACACGCGCGGGATTTTCTTACCGTCGGCTCAATGGGACACGCTTCCTCAATTGCGCTTGGTATAAGCCTTTCGACTACGCGCAGGGTTTTCTGCATAGACGGCGACGGCGCGTTTTTAATGCATATGGGCGCCGCGGCGGTAAACGCGCAAAATGCGCCTGAAAACCTGCGGTATATCATCATAAACAACGGCGCGCACGAGTCTGTCGGCGGTCAGAAAACCGTTGCGCGCGACATTGACGTTGCGGCAATTCTATCCGCCTGCGGGTGGCAGAGGGTGCTGTGCGCTTCTACCGAAACGGAGCTTCTAAATGCGCTGCCAAAGCTGAAAGCGGCTGCCAGAAGCGCGCTTGTCGTAAATACCGACATTTCCTCGCGCGAAAACCTCGGCAGACCCCGCGAAACGCCCCGCGAGAATATGGCGCTGTTTATGGAAAATCTAAGACGAGGTGCAAAATGACAGCGCTGATTTTTAACTCGGGAAAAGGCTCACGCATGGGTGCGCTGACACAAGACCGCCCGAAATGCCTGCTTCCGCTGCCAGACGGCGAAACGGTACTTTCGCGGCAGCTTCGGTTTTTGTATGAAAGCGGGATACGCTCTGCGGTGATTACGACGGGGCAATTCCACGATATGATAACCGAGGAAGCAAACCGCTCAGATCTTCACATTGTGACGGTAAATAACCCACGCTTTGCAGACACAAATTACATCTACTCAATGCACCTCGCGCGGGAAAAAATCCCGTCGGGCGGGCTGCTGATATTGCACGGCGACCTTGTTTTCGGCGAGGATATTCTCCCCGCGCTGCTTTCGGAGGATGGCAGCAGGGTTATGACCGACCACGCCGCGCCGCTTCCCGAAAAGGACTTTAAGGTGCGCACGGAAAACGGCGTTGTCCGCGAGGTTTCGGTGAACATTTTCGGGAGGGACTGCTGCGCGCTTCAGCCGCTGTATAAGCTGTGCGACAGCGACGCTGCGCGGTGGTTTGACAGGGTTGCCTGTTTTGTGGCGGCAGGAAATACGGCGGTCTATGCCGAAAACGCGCTGAACGAAATCACCCGCGAAATCACGCTGCGTGAGTGCTCATACAGCGGAAAACTGCTCTGCGAAATCGACAACGAAGCAGATTACCGCGCGGTTTGTTCGCGGCTTGAAAAAAATCTCGGAATATGCTAGAATAGGTGTGTTTATTAAAAAATGGAGGCGGAATAATGCGCATTTTCATTTCTCACTCGTCAAAGGACGCGGAGCTTGCCGCAAAGGTTTGCGAAAAGGTAGAGGCAGGCGGTCACAGCTGCTTTCTTGCGCCGCGGGACATACGCTCGGGCTGCGAGTACGCGGAGGAGATAATTAACGGCATTGACGGCTCGAATGTTCTTCTTCTGCTGCTGTCGCAGGCGGCAAATGATTCTCCCCACGTCCTGCGCGAGATTGAGCGCGCAGTCAGCAAGAAGAAGTCGGTTATCGTATACAAGCTTGGCGAGGTTACGCTTTCAAAGTCGATGGAGTATTTCCTGATGACCCATCAGTGGCTGTCGTCGGACGGCGGCGACGATTTCTCCGACATAATTAACCGCATAAACGAATACGCCGCCGCTCACGATATTCACGCGGCTGCGCCGATATCGGAGCAGCCTGCCGAGCAGAAAAAGAGCGAAGGCTCTGCGCACCGCAGGCTTATCCCGCTTATCATAGCGGCTGCGGTGATACTTGCGGCGGGCTTGATTATCGGGTGCTTGCTTGCAAACCGCGCTCCTATGGACGGAGGGGAAAACTCCGACACGCCTGCCGTGAGCGATGCGCAGAGCGCTCCCGCCGACATCACGACCGAGCAGAACTCCTCACAGACCACGCAGGACGAAAGCGGCTCTGAACCCGCTTTTACGGAGAACTCCGAGGCTCCCTCGCAGACGGAGCCTGTACCCACGACAACCCCGCAGCAGACAACCGTTGATTTTCCGCAGGAAATCCCGACAGAAACTGCCGCAAGAGCAGGGCTTGGCGATTCACTTTTGTTCGGTACATACAACGGCGAGCCTATAAAGTGGCGGGTGCTTCGCCTTTCCGATGACGGAACAAAGGCGGTTGTTATCGCCGATGAAATTATCACTATGAAGGCATATGACGCCGCAGAAAGCGGAAAGTACAACAATTATGACGGCGCCGATTACTGGACCGCGAAACTTTCGGAGCTTTCTCCAGAGGTTCAGCGGCAGATACGCGGCGATAACCGCTGGGAGCTTTCAAATATCCGTACTTGGCTTAATTCCGACAGGGAAAACGTGTCCTATACGGGACAGGCGCCGACCTCTAAGGCAATGGCGGAGGAGCGCAACGGCTATCACACCGAAGCGGGCTTCCTTAAAGGCTTTACAAAGGCGGAGCTTGCCGCTA
>SFHN01000030.1 GCA_004555635.1 [Eubacterium] saphenum | reverse complement strand
CGTACTTCTCCATAAACTCGGGGCGGTTGGGTGTGTCGGGGCAGAACTGGCTCTCAAGGCAAAGTCCCGCATACTGATTGTACTTCTTGCCGCCCTTGCCCGTTTCGCCGTTAAGTCCTATGCCTATGTAAAGCTGAATTGCAGGCTTGTCGGTACGGACGGTCATAACTCTGCCGCTCTCCGGCTCGTAAACCTCAGCCGCAACGCGCATTTCGCCCGGCTTTCCGAGAACAAAGTTGTGGTCGTAGCCGACGGGAAGCAGACCGTTGTCCATATCCCTGCGAACGGGCTTTGCCGTGCGGAAATCAAATGCCGTGCCCTCAACGGGCGCAATCTCGCCTGTCGGAATAAGCAGGCTGTCAACGGGTGTGTATGCTTCTGCCGCAAGGCGGACAACGTGGTCCTTGATATCGCCGTTGCCTTCACCCTTGAGGTTGAAGTAAGAGTGGTTTGTGAGGTTGATTACGGTGTCAGCGTCGGATACGGCGGTGTATTCGATAGCAAGACCGTTTGCGTTGGTCAGGGTGTACTTCACCTTGATTGTAAGCGTTCCGGGGAAGTTCTCCTCGCCGTCAGGGCTGACATAGCCGAAGGTTACGGAAGGCTCCTCTGCGTCGCAGACGTCCTCAACCGTCCACACGCGCTTGTTGTAGCCGAAAAAGCCGCCGTGCAGATGGTTTACCTTGTTGTCGTTCTTGGAGAGCTGATACTCCTTGCCGCTGACGGTGATTTTCGCGCCGCCGATACGGTTTGCATAGCGGCCTACAAGTGCACCGTGGGTGGAGTTGCCCTCGACATACTGCTCGAGCGTGTCGTAGCCAAGCACTACGTCCGCAAAGCTGCCGTCCCTGCCCGCAACGTTAAGCCCAACGACTGCGCCGCCGAAATTGGTGAGCTTCGCGTTCATACCGTTCTTGTTTGTGAGCGAGAACAGGTAGCACTTGTACCCTCTGAAAAAGCCGAATTCTGTCTTTGTGATACTCATTGTTTGTCCTCCGGAATGTTTATATTTATCGTCACCGTGACGATGATTTTCCGTAAAATTGCTCTGTCAAGTTTCTGACATTTTTATAATAATAGGATACCACAATTTCGCAAAAAAGTCAACGCTTTTTTCTCACGAAAAACGCCCGCAGAAATTATCTACGGGCGTTGTATTTCATATTTACTTTGTGGAAATCTCGTCCATAACGCTCTTGTAGGCGGGGCGGATTATCTTTCCTGCGGAAACAAGCTCCTCAATTCGGTGAGCGCTCCAGCCGACAATGCGCGCGATTGCGAAGAATGCCGTGTAAAGCTCGCGCGGAATGCCCAGCATATCATAAACAAAGCCGCTGTAAAAGTCAACGTTCGGGCTAACGCCTTTCATAATGCTGCGCTTTTCTGCGATAAGCTTCGGCGCAGCCTCCTCGATAAACTCGTAAAGCGAAAGCTCGTCGTTCTTGCCCTTTGCCTGAGCAAGCTGCTCGACATAGCCTCTGAAAATGCGCTCGCGCGGGTCGCTTAACGAATACACCGCGTGACCCATACCGTAGATTAGCCCCTTGCGGTCAAACGCTTCGCCGTCGAGGATTTTCCCAAGGTAAGCGTACACCGCGTCCTTGTCGGTGATATCGCCGACGTTTTCGCGGATATTGTCAATCATCTCCATAACCTTGATGTTCGCGCCGCCGTGCTTTGCGCCCTTTAGTGAGGACATCGCTGCCGCAATCGTCGAGTAGGTATCCGAGCCGGACGAGGTTACAACGCGCGTTGTAAAGGTGGAGTTGTTTCCGCCGCCGTGCTCCATATGCAGCATAAGCGCGATATCAAGTACCCGCGCTTCAAGCTCGGTATAGCTCTTGTCTGGGCGGAGCATCATCAGCAGGTTTTCTGCCGTGGAAAGCGCAGGATTGGGACGGTGGATATACATACTGTCGTTGTTCTCGTAGTGATTATACGCGTGATATGCGTACACCGCAAGCTGCGGGAATATGGATATCAGCATAATGCACTGACGGAGCGAGTTCGCAACATCGTTGTTGTGCATATCGTCGTCGTAGCTTGCGAGCGTCAGTATGCTTCGCGTCATCGAGTTCATAATGTCCTTTGACGGCGCTTTCATAATAACGTCGCGGGTGAAGTTTGTAGGCAGGGTGCGGCATTCGCCAATCATAGCGGAAAACTCCGCCGCCTGCTTTTCATCTGGCATTTCACCGAAAATCAGCAGGTATGCCGTGCGCTCAAAGCCAAAGCCCTGCTTTTCCGTCATAGCAACAAGGTCGCGGATATTGTACCCGCGGTACCAAAGCTCGCCCTCGCAGGGCTGAAGCACGCCGTCCTTTTCGGCAAACGAAACCATCTTGGATATGCGCGTAAGTCCCGTGAGAACGCCCTTGCCCTTGATATCGCGCAGGCCGCGGTTTACCCCGTACTGCTTGAAAAGCTCGTCGGGGATTTTGTCGTTGGCAATGCATACGGGCGCCTTCTCGGCTGCGTAGTCCATAATCCTGTTCATAGAAAACCTCCTGTCGCAAAAAAAAGCCGTGCAGGGCGCGGCAGCGGCAGGGCAGCCGACCCTGAGATACAAAACGGGCTGTATCCGAACCACAAGCAAATACAGCCCTATAAGAAAATTATATCATTTTTCCGGAGTTAAGTCAAGAGGAAAAAGCACATTTTGTGAAATATTTTGACGCTTTGCTTATTTTTCCCACTTCATAAGCAGTTCCTGCTGCCATAAATCGGAATTTTTCTCGCGTTTTGAAGCGGAAAAACCCTCCCGCAGATAGAAGCGTACCGCGCCCCTGTTTTCCTCGAAAACGTGAAGCGAAAGCGCGCATTTAAGCTTTTTCGCATAATTCAGCAGCGCCTTTCCGAAGCCCTTTGAGCGGTGTTCCCTGTCCACAAAAAGCCCCGCGACATAGCTGTCCGAAAGCCCGATAAACCCCGCAACCTCGCCCTTTTCGACGTAAACGTACACCTCAGACCGAGCGATTTCGCGGCGAGTGTGCTCGTACATTCTGCGCCAGTAGTCGCCGCCGACAAAGCCGTGCGCGTCAAGATTGCCCTCTATCCAAATGCGCATTATGTCGGGCATATCCTCCTGCGTAAACCGTCTTATCATAGCGCTCCTTTCTGCCGATTACAGTGCTGAAGCGGCGGGAATTGAACCCACGAAATCTCCGCAGACGCCCCACCGAATAAATCAGTCCCGCGACCGCGTTACCGCTTCGACACAGCCGCCGTATCAGAAAAGCCCTCCCGCGGGTGCAAGAGGGCTTTGCCTAAAACAAGCGATTACTTTCCGAGCGCTGCCTTTGCGGTGGCAACGATGTTGTCCGCGCAAAGACCGAACTCCTTTAGCAGAGCGACAGCAGGACCGCTGTGACCGAAAACGTCCTTTACGCCGATTTTTATAACGGGCACGGGGCATTCCTCGGTGACAACGTCAGCGACAGCAGAGCCAAGTCCGCCGATAACGCTGTGCTCCTCAACGGTGATTATCTTGCCGGTTTCCTTCGCAGCCTTGATGATGATATCGCGGTCGATGGGCTTAATCGTGTGGATATTGATAACGCGCGCGTCAACGCCCTGCTCCGCGAGAGCCTTTGCAGCGTCAAGAGCCTCCGCAACCATAAGTCCCGTTGCGATAATCGTGATGTCCTTGCCATCCTTAAGCAGAACGCCCTTTCCAAGCTCGAACTTGTAGGTCGCCGCGTCGTTGAACACGGGAACGGCAAGTCTGCCGAAGCGCATATAGGTCGGACCTACATAGTCCGCCATAGCGAGAACCGCAGCCTTTGCTTCAACGTCGTCCGCGGGGTTGATGACGGTCATTCCGGGGATTGTGCGCATAAGCGCGATATCCTCGTTGCACTGATGGGTTGCGCCGTCCTCGCCAACGGAAATACCCGCGTGGGTTGCGCCTATCTTTACGTTAAGGTGAGGGTAGCCGATAGAGTTGCGGACGATTTCAAACGCTCTGCCCGCCGCGAACATTGCAAACGAGCTTGCGAAAACAAGCTTACCGGTGGTCGCTATGCCCGCCGCAACGCCGAGCATATTTGCCTCAGCGATACCGCAGTCGTAGTGCTTCTCGGGATAAGCCTTCTGAAAAATGCAGGTTTTTGTAGCGGCAGCGAGGTCTGCGTCGAGAACGACAAGGTCGGGACGCTTTTCAGCGAGCATTACAAGAGCTTCGCCGTAGCTGTCGCGGGTTGCTTTCTTTTCCATAATATGTGTATCCTTTCGGTTTAGTTTTCTTGTGAGGGAAAATCAGCCCTCAAGCTCTGCAAGGTGCGCGGTAAGCTCCGCCATCGCCTTTGCATACTCCTCGTCGTTGGGAGCCTTTCCGTGCCAGCCAACCTGATTTTCCATATAGGAAACGCCCTTGCCCTTGGTGGAGCGCTGAATGATAACGGTGGGCTGTCCGACAACTCTCTCCGCCTCGTTGAATGCCTTTTCAATCTCGTCAAAGTCGTGACCGTTGATGTTTATAACGTGCCAGCCGAAAGACTCGAACTTCTGGTCGATGGGATACGGGGACATAACATCGCTTATCTTGCCGTCAATCTGAAGCCCGTTGTTGTCTACTACTGCAACAAGGTTGTCGAGCTTGTAGTGAGCCGCGAACATCGCAGCCTCCCAAACCTGCCCCTCCTCAAGCTCGCCGTCGCCGAGGATAGCGTAAACCTTGTAGCCCGCGCAGGAAATCTTGCCCGAAAGTGCCATACCGCAGGCAGCGGAGATACCCTGACCGAGCGAGCCGGTGCTCATATCAACGCCGGGAGCCTTGCTGCGGACAGGGTGACCCTGAAGGCGGGAACCCTGCTTGCGAAGGGTTTTAAGCTCCTCCACGGGGAAAAATCCCCTCTGCGCGAGAACCGCATACAGTGCGGGCGCGGTGTGACCCTTGGAAAGCACGAGCCTGTCGCGCTGCGGCATTTCCGGCTCGTTAGGGTCTACGAACATACGGTGCATATAAAGGTATGTCAGAGTATCGGCGATGGAAAGGCTTCCGCCGGGGTGTCCCGCCTTTGCGTTGTAAACACCCTCGATAATGCCCATTCTGACCTTTGTTGCAGCTATTTCAAGCTGCTGTTTCAGTTTGTCGTCCATTATAGACCTCCTGTGGTTATTATCTGATTTACTGTATTATAACTGCGAAAACGCAGGTATAGCCTTGTGTCAATGCCCGACAATGCTGTCGGGGAAGGGTACGCTGCCGTAAATCTCAACAACATAGCAATCCTCGGTGTCGGTCGGGAAATCAAGCTCGCGCTCCCAGCAAGAAAGCTTGTACTCGGGAATTTCCTCCGAAAGCGAGGTGATGTAGTATTCGTCGCCCTTGGTCCAATATTCAAGCGTTATTCTGTTGTTCACCTTTACAAGCACCGTTGTCCGCGCCTCGGTGTGATTGCCCGTGCCGGAGGTATTCCCCACGAATGTCGCTTTGTCGAGAACCTCGATGTCGCTGTCATTGCTGTACCCATTAAGCACGATGTCGGTCTGCCACTGCCCGCTTATGCTGTTAGCAGCGGCGCAGAAAAGCTCCCACAAAATCCAGCAAACCGGCGGCAGGCACAGCAGGACAATCGCCAAAACGCCAAGAATTTTCACTGCTTTTTTCATAGCGCTTATCTCCTTTGAAACAGGGAGTTTCCCAAAGCGAAACTATGTCAATTATGTTCGATAACAAGATAGCAGCCGCCCTCCGCAGCAGCAACCATACTTACCAGACGCCAGCCCTCTTCAAACAGCTTGTTCAGCTCGTCCATATCCAAATCGCTCTGAATGTACACCATCATCTGCATTTTGTTCACCGCCTCCCGATATAGTCGATTATCTCGGAAATCGCGCCGCTGTTGTTGTCGCAGACGACGATATCCGCAGCCTGCTTTACGCTTTCCTGCGCGGAAGCTACCGCCGCGCCAAGGTCTGCCATAGTAATCATCGCGGTGTCGTTCATAAAATCCCCCGCCGCGACGGAAAACCGCTCCTCTGCGCCAAGCAGCTCAATCAGCCTTGCAAAGCCCGCCGACTTGTCAACGCCTTTAGGCAGGCACTCGAAGTACATCGGCGCGCTTCGCACCCACTGCACCTCGGTCATTTTTTCGTCAGCCACAAACTGTTCAAGCTCGTCAAGCAGCTTCGGCTCGCCCGCAAACAGCACCTTCAGCCAGCCGCCGTCGGGAATATCGCTCAGCAAGCGCTCCTCGGGGACAATTTTCTCAAGGTCAAGATGCTCGCGCTCCCATTTGTTCATAAACGGAACGAAAATCGTGTGCTCGTGAAGCACCTCAACCCCGAAACCGCCGGGAAAAGCACCTGTAATACGCGTTATATACTCCCGCGCCTGCGTCCCCATCGAGCACTGCCACAGAAATCTGTCAAGCGAAAAGTCGAACACCGCCGCCCCGTTAAACACTACGGCGGGGACGTCAAGCCCTAGCTTTTCCGCAACGGGCTTTGCCATAGCATAGCCCCTGCCCGTCGCAATCGTGAAAATCCCGCCGCCTGCGCGAAAACGCTCTATCGCCGCCATATCCTTTTCGAGAATGCGCTTGTCGTCTGTCAGCAGCGTGCCGTCAAGGTCGGTCATAAAAATAACCTTGCCAAAATCCAAAACATTCTCCTTTCGGAACTATCTGTCAATCTCCCGCAGGAACTTCTTAAAGTAGTCGGGAAGCTCGCTTTCAAACTCCATATACTCGCCCGTGCGCGGGTGAACAAAGCCGATTTTCTTCGCGTGGAGGCACTGCCCGTTAAGCCACTTCGGCTTTCCGTTTCCGTAAACCTCGTCGCCCGCAACCGCGTGCCCGATATACGCCATATGAACGCGTATCTGATGCGTGCGCCCCGTTTCAAGCCGCACGCGCAGGTGAGTGTATCCCGCGAAATTTTGCAGCACGGTGTAGTGCGTTACCGCCTCGCGGGAGTTCTCGTTTGTCACGCACATACGTTTCCTGTCGGTTTTGTGCCGCCCTATCGGCGCGCAGACCGTGCCGTTTTCCTTAACCGCGCCGCAGACCACCGTTTCGTATTCCCGCGTGAAGCTGTGCGCCTTTATCTGCTCGGACAGCCCGAGGTGCGCAAAGTCATTTTTCGCAACCATAAGCAGCCCGCTTGTGTCCTTGTCAATGCGGTGAACAATCCCCGGGCGGATTTCCCCGTTTATCCCAGAAAGGCTGTCGCCGCAGTGGTACATCAGCGCGTTTACAAGCGTCCCGCTGTAATGCCCAGCCGCGGGGTGAACAACCATTCCCTTCGGCTTGTTCACGACAAGCAGGTCGCCGTCCTCGTATACGATATCGAGCGGGATATCCTCGGGGAGAATATCCGCCTGCTGCGGCTCGGGGAGCGTTATCGCGACAATTTCGCCCGATTTCGGCTCGTCCTTTTTACTCGCCGCTTTTCCGTTTACAAGCACGAAGCCGCTTTCGATAAGCTTCGCTGCGGCGCTTCGCGAAAGCTCGGTTTCCTCGGCAATCAGCTTGTCAAGCCGCGCCCCGCCCTTTGCAATAAGCTCAATCGTTTCCATTACTGTTTTCTTCGGCAGGGGGTTCCTCGTCCGTGTCGTCCGCGCTGTCTGCGGCTTCTTCGGTTTCAGCCGCCTTTGCTTTCGCGGCGCGCCGTTCCTTTATCTCATCGAGAATAACAAGAAGCAGCAACATTCCCGCGCCGACAACCGCGCAGATATCCGCAAAGTTGAATATCGCAAAGTGAATTATCCGAAAATCAATGAAATCAACCACAAGCCCGTTGTTAAAGATACGGTCGATGAGATTTCCGACGCCGCCGCCGATAACCAGTGCAAACGCCATCATATAAGGCGTGCGCTTTACCTTTTTTAGAAGAAGCGCGCCGATAAGCACAACAAGCACGATTGACGTAACCGCAATAAGCATCGCGGTCTGCCCTCCGAATTTGGAGAACGCCGCGCCGTCGTTTGTGTAGTAGGAGAGGTTTAGCACCTCGACATCGCCGAAGCGGATAAGCGGAATAGACTGTTTAAGCTCCATATTTGAAACGACGAGCCACTTTGTCAACCTGTCAATGCCGACAAGCACCGCCGCAATCAGTAACGCTATATACTGCATTAACTTTCCTTTCAGGGCACCTGCCCGCAGATATTTTCATACACTATAATTATAACTTAAAACGCCCATAAAAATCAAGTGCTTTTGTGTTAAGACACAGACTTTTTTTGAGAAAAATTATCAACCACGGGCAATTTTTTCTACGTTTCCGATAAAAACCCATTCCTGCGCTTTCCGCACACGAAAATAAACAGCAAAAACCCACTCCCGAAGCGCTTTTCGGGAGTGGGCAAAAGTTTATTCGATTAGCCGAGGTTAAGCTCAACAACGCCTGCGCAGCGTGCGCACAGGGTCGGGTGCTTCGCGTCGGAGCCTACGGTGTCGTGAATCTTCCAGCAGCGCTGGCAAGGCTCGCCGTTCTTTCTCGTAACCGTTACGGAAAGTCCGTCAACAGCGCCCTTGTACTCGCCCTCGCCGTCAGTGTGAACCTCAACGCCCGATACAATGAACGCGTCTGCAAGCTCGTCCTTCATAGCCGCAATCTCTGGGTCGTTTGTGTAGAGGTCAACCTTCGCTTCGAGCGACTTGCCGATAACCTTTTCGCTTCTCTTCTGCTCAAGCGCAACGAGAACGTCGTCGCGTACCGCGTGAAGCTTTGCGAACTTAGCGTTGAACTTCTCGTCGATAACAACGCCTGTCTTTTCGGGCATCGGGTTGAAGATAACGCTTCTGAGGTCGTCCTCAGCCTTGTGCGGCATATAGCCCCAGATTTCGTCTGCGGTGAAGTTAAGGATAGGCGCAACAAGTCTTACGAGAGAGTCGAGAATGATGTATATGGTAGTCTGAACAGCCTTTCTCTTTTCGCTCTTCTCCGCCTCGCAGTAAAGCGTGTCCTTAACGATGTCGAGGTAGAAGTTGGACATATCCACAACGCAGAAGCTGTTTATCGCGTGGTATGCGAGGTAGTAGTCCATCGCCTCGTAGGAGTTCTTAACCTTTTCGATAACGCCGTCAAGCTTGGAAAGCGCCCATCTGTCAAAGTCGCTGAGCCTGTCGAACGGAACCATCTCAGTGTTGGGGTCAAATCCCTTCGAGTCGCCGAGGTTTCCGAGGATATAGCGCGCGGTGTTTCTTATCTTTCTGTACGCTTCGGAAAGCTGCTTCAGCATATCGTTGGAAACGCGCACGTCATTGTGGAAGTCAAGCGAAGCAACCCACAGACGCAGAACGTCCGCGCCAAACTCCTTGATAATCTCCTCGGGGAGAATAACGTTGCCCTTGGACTTGTGCATCTGCTGACCCTTGCCGTCAACAACCCAACCGTGGGTGCAGACAGCCTTGTAGGGTGCCTTGCCCGTGGTTGCGACAGATGTCAGCAGCGAGCTTTGGAACCAGCCTCTGTACTGGTCGCAGCCCTCAAGGTACATATCAGCGGGCCAGCTAAGCTCAGGGCGCTCCTGAAGAACCGCCGCGTGCGTGCAGCCCGAGTCGAACCAAACGTCGAAGATGTCCATTTCCTTGCGGAATTTACCGCAGCCGCACTCGCACTTCACCTCTGCGGGAATGAACTCGGACGCGTCCTTTATATACCAGCTGTCCGAGCTTTCCTTGCGGAACATATCAGAGATAGCCTTGATTGTCGTGTCGTTTATAACGGTCTTGCCGCAGTTCTCGCAGTAGAGCATAGGAATGGGCAC
>SFHN01000029.1 GCA_004555635.1 [Eubacterium] saphenum | reverse complement strand
GTAAAGAGCAGCCCCTTGCGGCGTTCGGCGTCTTTTGCTGTCTTGCTGTATTGAAACATAAGGTACTTTGTACCGCAAGGTAGCCGGCTCTTAAAGAAGGGAGAACGTTTTGTTTTCCCTGTGATTCTATTCTACCACAAGGTATTATGTTTTGCAAGGTACTGATTGCACAAATTCGCAGCTATTTTCAAAGATTTTATTGTGCATTTATTACAATTTCTGCTAAGAAAAAAAGCAAAAACCGCCAAGTTTCTGCTTTCATACTATAAAAATCAAGTAGCTGCGCGAGCCTTAGAGCAGAACTTCGCCAGCTCGAACATTTTGCCCTTGAAAAGCAGCTTCAGCCCGTTCACCTTTGTGTAGTCCGTGGGGCGCATAAGCGAGGCGGGCTTCGGAAGCTCAACCGCCTTTGACTGCTCAAGCACCCTGCTCACAAACTCCGAGCAGAAGAAGTGATAGGGTCTTGCATACGCGATATTCAGCTTGCAGAGCATTAGCCCTAGCACGTTATATGTATACTTGTCGCGCTTTTTTAACATACCGGTAACCATTTCCTTCGCGATATCATATGCCTCGTCCTCAACCTCCAGCGCATACAGCGCACAGGGAATCTGGTTGTGAGCCCTGTAATAGCCCTTGTCGGCATACTCCAGCCTAAGCCCGCCGGGAAGCGGGTACTTTCCAAGCCGCGCAAACGAGTACATCGGCGACAGTTCCTTTTCAAAAGCAATCGAAACGTGCGTGTACGGGTCGGAGGTCATAGCCCCGATAATCCGCGACACCATCGTTTCGGAACGCGAGAGCATTATGTAAAGCGTTTTGATAGATTTCAGCCCCCTTATTGTCCTTGTAAATCCATTTCTATTATATTGCAGCGAAGTTTATTTGTCAATAGAAAACCCGAAAATGTAATCACTTTGTAAGAATTAGGCAGGCGCTTTGCTCTATATTATCCGTTTAGGCTAACGCACAACAGCGATAGTCCCGCAAAAGCCAAACGGCGGAAGCGCTCGCTCCCGCCGCAGTAACCCTATTCGTTCTGTTAAGCCAGCCCCAGAAACTCATCCAGCGTAAGCTTGCTGTCATACACAAGCTTCGCGGTGCTGATTCCGAGGTAGCGGACGTGCCACGGCTCGTAGATGTAGCCCGTGATGTTCTCCTTGCCCTTAGGATAACGTATTATAAAGCCGTATTTCCAGCAGTTTTGTGCGAGCCACTTGCCCTCGGCGGTTTTTCCGTAGTCTTGACTAAGCGAGCTTATGTCAATTGCAAGCCCCGTCTGATGTTCGCTCTGACCGGGAAGCGCGGAGTAGGTTTTCGCCTTTTCCTCGCCGTCAACGCTGCACCAATACGCGAAAACTTCCCTTTGCTTTTCATAAGAGCGGTAGCCCGAAAGCAGCTTCATATCATACCCGGAAGCTTTTTTCATCACAAGAAAAGCCGAGTAGGCGTTCTGCTTAAGCCCGTCGCCGTAGTCTGCTGGCAGGTCGTACTGCTTGTTTGCTATGATAATTCCGCCGACAGAGGTTACGCCGTTTTCCTTAACGGGCGCGGGCGCCGCAATCTTCGCCGTCACCGTGCCGCGGCAGTAGATATCGCTGAATAGGTTTTCGACGCGGATTTTTCCGTTTCCGACAACAGTTCCCGTCGGATAAACCGCAAGCTTTCCGCCGAGCGAAAGCTCTGCTGTACTGAGCAGCTTCAGCTTACCGTAAACCGAAACGCGCGAGTTTTCCTCCGAGTCGATTTGCCCGCGGCAGTATATCTCGCCACCGTCCGCACAGCGAAGCTTGCCCTTTACGGTAAGGGTAACTCCCTCGTTGATGTACAGCTTTCCGCCGCTGCGCACATAGAGAGTTTCGTTCTCTTTGACAACGGTGTCCTTGCTGATTACGGTCTTTGCCTTAACGTTTATGCACACGGGATTTACCGCCGCGGAATTATCCTTTGCCACGGCGGCACTTGCCACCGCAGCAGCGGCATTCGGCATACCGTCCGCCGAGCCTGCCGTCATAAGCGACGCAGCGCAAAGCACGGCTGCCGCAAGCGTTCTTAATATTTTCGGCATATCCCCGCCCCCTTTTTTCGTAATCTTGTTTCTATAATATAACACAGCTTTGCCGTGAAAAAAGTTGCATTTATCCTTAAAAAATCCCGATATATTACACCCGTGTTTATATTATACCCCGAAATATTCGCTTTGTCAAGCCGCGCGGGAACTTACTCCCCTGCCTTGAAATTGTACAGCGGTTTTATCACGCGCAGAATATCCACCGTATCGCCTATCCTGCAAACGATGTCATCAATGCTCTTGTACGCCATAGGGCACTCGTCAAGCGTGGACTTGTTTACAGAGGTGGTGTAGATTCCGTCCATAGAGCGCATAAACTCCTCGACAGAAAAGCGCTCCTTCGCTTCGGTGCGGGAGTAGAGCCGCCCCGCTCCGTGAGGCGCAGAGAAGTTCCACTCGGGGTTGCCCTTTCCGACGCAGATAAGCGAGCCATCGCGCATATTTATCGGGATAATCAGCTTCTCGCCCGTCTGCGCCGAAACTGCGCCCTTGCGCACGATGTTGTTGTCAAGGTCAATGTAGTTGTGTATCGTTTCAAACCGCGGGAAGTCCGAAAGCTCCCTGCCGAGCAGGTTCTTTATGATAAGCTCCGCGATTGCGGCGCGGTTTCTTACCGCAAAATCCTGACAGATACGCATATCGTCAAGATACATCTGCCGATACTCCCCCGTCAGATAGCAAAGGTGCGCAGGGACATCAGGGTTCTTTGCCGTAAACGCGCGGTGAAGCTCCTTTATCGCCGCCTGTATCTCCGACTTTCTTCCTGCCGCCTTATACTCCGCAATAATCCGCGCCTGCTCTGCGTACAGAACGTCCTTTCCGCTGTGAAGCTCAACCGCAAGCTGCTGATAGTGCTCCGCAACCTGCTTTCCGAGATTTCGCGAGCCTGTGTGGATAACGAGATACTTGTTCCCGTCGTCGTCAATGTCCACCTCGATAAAGTGGTTGCCGCCGCCCAGCGTGCCTATCGACCGCTCAAGGCGCTTTGCATCGCGCAGCTCGCGGTAGCAGTGCAGGCTTTGCAGCTCGGGGAAGCGGAAAATTCTCCCCTCGTGAACGCTCTTTCCCGAGGGTACAAAGCGGCGAATAACGCCGTCAAGCGCCGCAAAGTCAAGCTCCGTCTGCCCAAGCTCCACCGTAAGCATTCCGCAGCCGATATCTACGCCCACGATGTTCGGAATGACCATCTCGCCGAGGTCTGCCGTAAAGCCGATTACGCAGCCCTTGCCCGCGTGAACATCGGGCATAACGCGAATGCGGCAGCCCTTTGCAAACTCCTGCGAGCAAAGCTCCTCGAGCTGAGTGCGCGCCGTATCCTCAAGTATATCCGTGTAAACCACGGCAGTATTATATGTTCCGTTTACAAAATTCATAATCTCCTCCTAAAAAAATAAGCCGAGTGAACACTCCTTTCGGGTTGGGTCACTCGGCGGATAAAGCGCCTTTCAGCGCACGTCGGTCAGCACGTTTCCGAGCTGCGAAAGCAGCGCCTTCGAGCCGTCAACGGTGATGTTTCCGACATTCTCACAGATTTTCTCCAGATACTCCAGCTCCTTGAGCCTGCGGAGCGTCGCGTTTTCGTCCATGAGCTTTGCGGTGTTGAGCAGGGAGCGGGTTGAGGCAACCTCCTCGCGGCGCGTGATAACGTTAGCCTGCGCCCGTTTTTCCGCGGCAAGCACGCTGTTCATTATCTCGGCGATTTCCCCGGGGAGAATGATGTCCTTTATTCCCGCAGAGGTAATCTCAACGCAGTCGTTTGCGGTGCTGTTTTTCAGCCCCTCGATTACCTCCTCGGAAATGCGCTCTCTGTTTTCGAGTATTTCGTCAACCTTGTATTTACTTATAAAGCTGCGCAGGATAAGCTGCGCTTTTGCGTAGAGGTGTTCCTCGATGTTTTCGGAAACCTCGGCGATTTTCAGCGCGTCGGTAACCTTGTACATCAGTATGAAGTTCACCCTGACGCCAACCTTGTCGGCGGTGAGAACAGACTGCCCCACAACGTCAATGCGGCGCTCGCGCATATCCTCGCGCTCCACTCTTACCTCCGCGGGGCTGTCAGCCCAGAAGTAGAAGCAGCCCGCGCCAAGCAGACGGGTAAGCGCGCCGTTGATGTAAAGCCGCGCGGTTTCGTAGGAGGATACGCTGACCCTCTTTATAACCGTGCCGACAATGCCGTCGATACCCGCCAGGCTCGCCATCTGTTCGAGGGCAAGCTCGGGGGCGCTTATGTCAAAGCGTTTGAACTCGTTGCGTTCGTTCGCCCAGAAATAGTGACGACCCGTGCTGAGAGAAGCGCAGAACCTACCGCTGCAAAAACGCAGCACCCTCTCCCCCGCCGCAACGTCAACGACGGTAACGAGATTGCCGAAGCGCTCTGCAACAAGCTCCGCCGAGCAGCCTTCGGGCGCTATCGGAAGAAATGCGTCAACCACTTCAATGCGGCGGCTGCCTATTTCGTAGTATTTGCCCGCGCCGAGAACCGCCTCGAGCGAGCCGTTTTTGTAGCTAAGGCCCTTCTGATTTTCGGTTATAACAATCTTTTTCATGTCATTTTCTCCTTTATGTAAAAGCAAAAGCCTTGTGGACTTTGCCGCGTCCCGATGCTGCGGCTGCGGCGCAGAAATTAAGCGCGGCATGCCTTGTCTGTTCTGCAAAAGCGCGGTATACGCTGCGGCTGTTCCCGCGGAGTGTATGCTTTTCGTTTGCAAAAGAAACACGGTGTGCGCGGCGCGATATCCTTTCTGCGGCAGGGCAGGCGTAGCATTGCCGCAAAAGCGGCGGGGGAAGCGCGGTTTTTTCTTCCAAATTCTCCCGATTATAGGTCGGAAGGTATACATAGTGCCGGCAGTGCCGGCGTCAGATGCCGAGCGCCGAAATGCTTATCGGCAAGCCCTCGTAGCTGCTATCGAACGCAAATACGCCCTGCACAATGTGCCGCGCAGCGCCCCGCCCGCTTGTGCGAAAACGGCGGCGATGTCCGATTGCTTCTTCATTATAGCAAAACGGCAAAGGCAAATCAAGGAAAAAAAGTTGCGAAAACAGGTTGCAAAAAAACACGGACAAACCCGCCCCGATTAAGGGACAGGGTTTATCCGTGGCTGAAACCTATTCAAAAGGAGAAAAATCACGCAATTATCTTATTTTTCGCGCCTCGAGGTAAAATCTCTTGTCGTTTGCGTGGCCCATTGAAAACGTCTTTCTCGGCAGCGCGCCGTCCTTGATAACTGTCGGGAAAAGCTCCGCCTTCGTCATCGACGGGAGCAGAAAGCCTATTGTATTCGCGGGAGCGCTGAGCGACTTTACGACGTCCTCGCCGTGGATATAGTCGATTTTTCCCGCGTTTTCAGAAAGCCATTTGTCAAGGAAACTCTGAAGCGAGCCTACCGTTAAGTTAGACGTGGGCTTTGTGATAACGCGCGAAAACTCCTTCCCGCCGAGCGTTACGGTAAAGCGCTGACCCTCGCCGCTTTCAGACAGACCGAGCGCCGCCGTCATATCCGACATCAGCTTTTCCGTGTCGGTATCGACGATAACGCGGTGAATTGCCTCAAACTGAAGCGCGGGAGAATGGAGGTTCACGATTTCGACAAGCGCATATCTCGCTTTCTCGGCATTCGGCGCGCCCGCGCGCTTTGCCTGCTCATAGCACTCCTTCGCAGTGGCAAGCGAGTGGTTTCCGTCGCCCATAGCATACAGCAAAACCTCCTCGCCCGAAAGCCCGTAGCGTGCGTTGAATGCGTCTTTGTCCGCGAGAGCGTCAAGCGCCGCAAGCGCTTCATCCGCGTCCTTATCGCTCAGAACGGCGCCCTCAATTCTGCCGCCGTTCTGCATAAGCGTGAAGTCGTATGCCTTTTCCATAGAGGAAAAACGCGCTTCAAGCGGCTCGATAACGGTTTTCTTCTCGTCGTCGATAAGTATCATAATGTGCGGAAGCTCAAGCGCTGCGTCGCGGCGGATTTCAACGCGCGGCGGAATGCGCTCGGCAACCGTCGCCTCTGTCGCGCGAACCTGCGACTTGCTGCCTTTTGCGTAGTCGTACATCTCTAGGTCAATCGCGCCAACAAGACCCGTGCGCACAAGCCCGTCCGCCTGCGTTCTTCTTGTCAGAACAAGGCAGTTTTTATGCTCGCAAAACAACCCGTCCGCAAGGTACTTTTCCATCTCTGCGTTAATTTTCGCGGTGCGCGCTTTGCTGTCGCCGTCCGCGAGGTAAACTTCGGGGAGAATAAGCTTCAGCGCCGAGGGCGCGTCCCCGACGATTTCGGCGGTTTTCGCCCAATAGTCCGGCTCGCTTGTGTACTGGTCGCAGGCAACCACGCTCCATTTCTCCATACCGTTTTCGTCAAGGCGCGGTAGCAGAATGTCCGCCTTTGTGAATGCGTTTTTTGTGTTTGTTGAGGTCATCGTATGTCGTCCTTCCTTAATTAAGTTGCTGTCTTAATTATAACATACAATTTCCTTTTTGGCAATATGTTTTCCGACAGGGTGCTGTTTTTTATGTGGATAGTTCTAAAATGGGGTCAAGGGGACGCGTCCCCTTGCGGGTCGAGGGCAGCGACCTCGTCGACGTCCGCAGACGGCGAAATCTCCTGCAAATAATGCTCCCATTTTGGACAAAGCTACGCCATTTTTTCGCGCATCGAAGCTAGAATGCGCCTTTCCCTGCGGGACACCTGCACCTGCGTTGTGCCGAGGGCGCCCGCCGTCTGCGCCTGCGTCATATTGCGGAAATAGCGCAGCATAATGAGCTTTTTGTCCTCATCGCAAAGCTCATTAAGGCATTGCTCCAGTGCAAGGCGGTCGATAAGCGTTTCCTCGCCGCTGTCCTGCGGTACATCAAGGCTCTCGCCGTTTTCCTCTGCTGTCAGCGAAGCGGGCGGAGCGCCTGCGGCAATCGCCTCCGCCGCCTCCTCGGGCGACACTTCAAGCCGCGCGGCAATCTCGCTTATGCGCGGCTCGCGCCCCTCTGCGGCGATTTCGTCGCTTATGCGCATTGCCTTCATAGCAAGTTCCTTCAGGCTTCGCGACAGCTTTACCGCGCCGCCGTCGCGAAACAGCCGCTTTATCTCCCCTAGAATTACGGGGACGGCGTAAGTGGAAAAGCACAGCCCCCGCCCGCTGTCGAAGTTGTCGTAAGCCTTTACAAGACCGAGACACCCCGCCGAAAACAGGTCGTCGTAATCCACTCCCTTGCCGCGAAAGCGCTTTGCGAGCGAATGCACAAGCGGCAGGTTGCGCTCTATAAACTCATCGCGTGACAAGCGGCTTCTCCCTCAGACTAAGGCGCTTTTCCATCGTGACTGTCGTGCCTTTTCCGAGCGCGCTCTTTACGCGCAGCGCGTCGGTAAAGCTCTCCATAACCGTAAAGCCAAGCCCCGAGCGCTCCTCCTCGGCGGGCGCGGTCGTATACATCGGCGTGAGCGCCTTTTGCACGTCGCTTATGCCGCAACCCCTGTCCCTTACCTTTATGTAAAACGCCCCGTCAGAGTACAGCCGAAGCGTCATCTCGATTATGCCGAGCGTGTTTCGGTAGCCGTGGACGATTGCGTTTGTAACCGCCTCGCTCACCGCAGTTTTTATCGCGGCGATTTCCTCAATCGTCGGGTCGGCTCCCGCCGCAAACGCTGCCGCCGCCGCACGGGCATAGCCCTCGTTTCGCGAAATCGACAGAAAGCTTATTGCGGTTTCATTTAGTACGGTTCTTTTCATAAGTTCACCCCCTGCCTGCTGTCCGCGAGAAAGCCCTCAAGCCCCGACAGCTTAATTACCTGCGCGATTTCCGCGCGCGCGTTTTTTATCAGAATACTCCCCCCGACCGCGCGCACGGAGTTGAGCCTGCCGAGGATAAGCCCTATCCCCGAGCTGTCCATAAACCCGACTTCCCCGAGGTCGAGTATCAGCAGCTCCGGCCGCGAAAGCTGAATAAGCGCGTCAAGCTCCGCTCGAAGCTCCCGCGCGGCGTGGTGGTCTATATCGCAGTCAATCACGGCGGTAATCCTGCGCCCGTCGTTGTAAACCTTCATTGTGCGTTCTCCCTTCCGTGTTGGTTTTCGTATGTATTATACAGCGTTTACCCTGCGTAATTTGTCAAAGCGAAGGGGGGAAATTTGGCTTCTTCGGGCGGTAGAGAGAGTTTCTCCGCCGATTTGCCTGCCGAAAGTCGAAACACGGCGAAACCGCCCGAGAAGTTTAGGGATATTTCAGGCAGTAGCAGCATATATTGCAAACCTAAAACTTCGCTGCTCTGTAATCAAAATGCTGCTTTTCTTAGTCTGCCGAGAAGCCCGCAGATGCTAGGAACCCACATAGCGGCTAGGCTTTGTGCCTGCCGCTATGTGGCGTGACGACGCAGATGTGGGTTTATCGACAGACTAAGCCCGAGAAGACCTGAATCTTCTCGGGCTGATAACTATTTCCCAAATCTATCGGGTGCTATTCGCAAGAATTACTCCGTAACGGTTGCGTCAGCGCTTGCGGCTTCGCCTGCTTCGGGAGCATTAAGCCCGCCTGCAATCGCTCTGCCGGTCACAAAGCTGTTAACCATACTCTTGAGGTCAATCCCAAGTCCGTCAAGCAGACCCGAGGATGCCTGCGTGGTCGCCTCTGTGATGTCCTTTACCATACGCGCGGTGTTTCCGTCGCCGTACATTGTAATCTTGTCTACCTGTGCGAGAGGCTTTGCGATAGCTTCCGCAACCGCAGGCATCTGCTCGAAGTACATCTGGAGAACCGCAGCCTCCTCCATCTTCTTCATAGCCTCTGCCTTCTTGTCAAGACCTTCAGCCTCCGCGAGCGCCTTCGCGCGGACAGCCTCTGCCTCTGCAAGACCCTTTGCACGGATACCTTCCGCCTCCTGCTCAGCAGCGAAGCGCGACGCCTCTGCCTTTGCCTTTGCGGCATTTGCTTCGTTCTGCGCCATTACGAGGATTGCAGCAGCCTCGTTCTTCTTGATTTCAAGCTCTGCTTCTGCGTTCTGGATATCCTCGTACTTCTTCGCTTCTGCGTTTCTCTGGGTTGTGTAAAGCTCGGCGTCAGCCTTCTGCTGTGCAGCATATTTCTGAGCCTCTGCGGTCTTCTTGATTTCCGCTTCGAGAGCGCGCTCCTTGATTTCCGCTTCCTTTGCCTTTATCTCAACCTCTTTTTCCTGCTTTGCGAGGTTTGCGTTAGCTGTGGTGATTTCAATGGTCTTGCGCTGCTCCTCCTGCTGGATTGTGTAGGCAGCGTCTGCCTCCGCCTGCTTGATATCAGCCGCGCGCTTCAGCTCTGCCTGCTTGATTGCAAGCTCGTTCTGGCGCTCTGCAATAGCTGTTTCGGAATCAACACGCGCGTCGTTTGCCTTGCGGTTAGCTTCAGCCTGCGCAATCTTAATGTCGCGCTCTGCCTCTGCCTTGGAAATCGCAGCCTTTTTCTTAATCTGCATCGTGTTGTCGATACCCATATCGTTGATAATGCCGTTGTCGTCCACGAAGTTCTGAACGTTGAACGATACTATTTCAAGACCCATTGCGCGAAGGTCGGGGTCGGCGTTCTGCTTAACCTTTTCCGCAAAAGCCTGACGGTTGGATACCATTTCCTCAAGGCGCATCTGACCTACGATTTCACGCATATTACCTTCGAGAACCTCGCGGGCAACCTGTGTGATGTACTTTACATCCTTGTTAAGGAAGTTCTGCTGTGCCTTTTCGATAG
>SFHN01000028.1 GCA_004555635.1 [Eubacterium] saphenum | reverse complement strand
ACAGGTACTTAAAGAGCAACCTCGACAGTATGCTTAAGAGCGAAATCGTAACCGCGCTCCAGACCGTTATCGGCGTTATGGGCGAAACCGGTATGCGCCCCAGCAGCATTCCTGCGCACGCAGAGGAAATCACCGAAAAGCTTAACCAAAAGCTCTCCAAGAAATGGGGCGAGCTTCGCGGCATCGAGGTATATTCCTTCGCTATGAATCCCCCGACAATTCCGCCCGAGTATGAGCAGAAGCTTGTACAGCTTCAGGAAACTGCGGTATACCAGAATGTCGGTATGGCGGCTGCGCTTACGGCACAGAGTCAGGCAGAGGCAATGAAGATTGCTGCGGGAAATCAGGGCGGCGCTATGATGGGCTTTATGGGAATGAATATGGCTCAGCAGGCAGGCGGAATGAATGCTCAGCAGCTCTACGCAATGCAGCAGCAGCAAATGCAGCAACAGCAGGCGGCTGCACCCGCGCCCGCACCCGCGGCAAACACCTGGAAGTGCTCCTGTGGCGCGGACAACACAGGCAAGTTCTGCGCACAGTGCGGTACTCCGAAGCCCGCAGACGCGGCAGGCTGGACCTGCTCTTGCGGCACGGTAAACAAGGGCAAGTTCTGCGCAGAATGCGGCAAGCCTAAGCCCGCAGGCGCTCCGCTCTACAAGTGCGACAAGTGCGGCTGGGAGCCTGAGGACCCGCATAATCCTCCGAAGTTCTGCCCCGAGTGCGGCGACCCGTTTGACGCTTCGGATATGGTATAACATATTATTCAAAAGCAAGCTGCCTTTGGTGCTTTCAAGGGCAGCTTTTCTGTTTAGCAAACAGCGCTTAAACGCTTAATGAGGTGATGAAAATATGAACGCGGAATGGTCGGAGCTAAACAAGAAAATGCAGCTTCTGATTAAGAAAAGGGATACGTTTTCCGAGGGAATCGGCGTGCTGCTTTCGCTTCGCGGGAAGCTTCTGGAACAAATCAATCAGTTCAGGGACAAGCTTTCGGACGACGATTTTTGCGCAATGCCCTTCAAAAACGCAAAGGGCTACCACAGCAAAACCGTTTCGTATTCGCTGTGGCATATTTTCCGCATTGAGGACATAGTCGCGCATACGCTGATTGCAGGTGACGAGCAGGTTTTCTTTTCGGGGGATTATCAAACGCGCATAGGCTCGCCCATTATCACAACGGGTAACGAGCTTATCGGCGAGCAAATCCGCGAGTTTTCAAGGCAGCTTGATATCGGAGAGCTTTACAGATACATTACAGACGTTGATACGGCAACGTCAACGCTGCTTTCGGCGCTGTGTTTTGATGATTTAAAAAGGAAAATATCCCCCGAGCAAAAGCGCACGCTGACTGACCTTGAAGTCGTAAGCAGGGACGAAAACGCATTCTGGCTTGTCGATTACTGGTGCGGAAAGGATATCAGAGGACTTATACAAATGCCGCTGTCAAGGCATTGGATTATGCATATTGAAGCGTGTCTGCGGATTATCAGCAAGCTTCCCGTAAATGCAGGAAATGCGCGGTACAAATGCCCGTGCTGCGGTTGCTTCACTTACTCTTTTCCTCCCGAAAAAGACGCGGGGTTTATTTGTCCCGTATGCTTCTGGGAGAACGACCCGTTTATCCGCTCAGAAAGTGAGCGCTCCGACGCAAACGGTGGGCTTACGCTTTTCGCGGCAAGGGAGAACTACCGCCGCTGCGGCGCGTGCGAGCCGACTATGGTGAAGTTTGTCCGCGCGCCGCTTGACGAGGAGCTTTAGGTTCTTCGGTAGAATTAGTGCAGTTAGCTTGCCTTTTTCAACGACAATCGGCAGATTTCCCCTGCTTTTCACAAAAAGCACTTGATTTTTCACAATAATTCTGATACAATAATAGGAGTAGTAAAAATTCTGAAAATCAAGGAGAAACAATGGATAATATAGCAGAACAAATTGTAGTGCGTACAAAAACAGCCGGCGACACCTTAAAGTTTATCGGCATAATGCTAGGAACAATTATACTTTCATCAGCATTCATGTTTTTAGCGATATGGATGGGATTTTTCTCGTTCGCTATCCCCGCGGTACTTATTCTGTTTCTCGGGGTTTATCTCGTGAGCGGTATGAATGTCGAGTACGAATACATCGTCACCAACAACGAAATGGATATCGACAAGATTATCGGGCGCCGCAAGCGCAAAAGAATGATTACGGTTGACCTGTCGCAGGCAGAGGAATTTGCGGCATACCCGCCCGAAAACGACGTTGACGCGGACGCCACGGTTCACGCTTCAAGCGGTCTTGAAAAGGACGCGCATTACCTTTTGGTAAAGCACAGCGCCTACGGCAAGGTTAAGGTTATCTTCAACCCGAACGAGAAAATCAGAACGGCGATTACCGCGGAGCTTCCGCGCACGCTTCAGGCAAAGATTAAGCACGGTCTTTAAGAAAATACACCGCCGCGCGGCGTTTGGCTGTGCGGCGGATTTTTTGGTGAAAGGGTGGTTTTGTTGAAAAGAATAGTCCTAGGGCTTACTGCGCACGTTGACTCGGGCAAAACCACGCTTTCGGAGGTTATGCTTTTCCACGCGGGTGAGATACGAAAGCTTGGCAGAGTTGACCACAAAAACGCGTTTCTCGATACCGACGCGCTGGAGCGCTCGCGCGGGATAACGATTTTCGCAAAGCAGGCGGTTATCCGCCTTGGCGGGGATATTTTCACGCTGCTGGACACGCCGGGGCATGTTGATTTTTCTGCGGAGGCAGAACGCGCACTTTCCGTGCTGGACTACGCGGTGCTTGTAATCAGCGGCACAGACGGCGTTCAGAGTCACACCGAAACGCTGTGGCGGCTGCTTCGGCGCTACTGCGTTCCGACGTTCGTTTTCGTGAACAAGATGGACATTTCCCTGCGCGATAAGGCTTCGATTTTGGCGGAGCTGAACCAAAAGCTCGGCGGCGGGTTTATTGATTTCTCGATAAGAGAAAACGAGCTTTCCGAGCAAGCCGCAGACTATGACGAGGAATGCATGAACAGCTTTCTCGACAGCGGAGCGGTAAGCGCCGAGCAGCTTTCGGCGGCAATTTCGCGGCGGAAGATTTTCCCGACGATGTTCGGCTCTGCGCTAAAGGACAAGGGCATTGACGAGCTGCTTTCGGTTATCGGAAAGTACTGTGCCGAGCCGCCGCGCTCGGAAGAATTTTCGGCAAGAGTTTATAAAATCACGCAGGACGAGAGCGGAGCGCGGCTCACTCATCTAAAGGTAACGGGCGGAGTTCTTAAAGTAAAAAGTACGGTCGGCGAGGAAAAGATAAATCAGATTCGCGTATATTCGGGTGTAAAGTTTAACGCCGTTGACGAAGCGCCTGCTGGTACGCTCTGCGCGGTGACGGGGCTTTCGCAAACCCGCGCGGGACAGGGTCTTGGCGCGGAGGAAAACGCAGCCGCTCCCCTGCTGGAGCCTGTGCTTAGCTACAAGCTTCTGCTTCCGCCGCAGACGGATATTCCCGCAGCGCTTGACAAGCTGCGCACTCTGGAGGAGGAAGAGCCGCAGCTGCGCGTTGTGTGGAGCGAGCAGCATAAGGAAATTCACCTGCGGCTGATGGGAGAAATTCAGCTTGAAGTGCTGAAAAGCGTGATAGCAGAGCGCTTTGGGCTGGCGGTAGAATTTGACCGCGGAAGCATAAGCTACAAGGAAACAATCGCTTCTCCCGTTGTCGGCGCAGGGCATTATGAGCCGCTAAGGCACTACGCGGAGGTTCATCTCCTGCTTGAGCCTGCCGAGCGCGGAAGCGGTCTGCAATTCGTTTCCGACTGCCGAAAGGACGACCTTGACACGAACTGGCAGCGGCTTATTCTCACACATCTTGCGGAGAAGCAGCACATCGGAGTGCTTACCGGCTCGCCGATTACCGATATGAAAATCAGCGTTGTTGCGGGGCGCGCGCACATAAAGCACACCGAGGGCGGCGACTTTCGGCAGGCGACCTACCGCGCGGTGCGGCAGGGGCTTGCTTCAGCGAAATCCGTGCTGCTGGAGCCGTTCTACGACTTCACGCTGGAAGTGCCGTCGGGCTGCGTTGGGCGCGCGATGACCGATTTGCAGAGAATGGGCGCGGAGTTTTCGCAACCCGAGGGCGCAGGAGAAACCGCAGTAATATGCGGCAGCTGCCCTGTCAGCACAATGCTCGGCTACCACGCCGAGCTGCTGGGCTACACAAAGGGCTTGGGGCGGCTTAGCTGCATTCCGAAGGGATATTTCCCTTGTCATAATGCCGATGAGGTTATCGCTCAGATAGGCTACGACTTTGAAAGCGACACCGAAAACCCCGCAGACAGCGTGTTCTGCTCGCACGGCGCGGGAGTTCTCGTCAAATGGAACGAAGCTACGCAGCGAATGCACGCAGACAGCGGAATAAGCTTTGGCGAAAGCGCAGATATGCCAAAAGTAACGCGAGAGGAAATCAACTCCTACAAGCAGCGAGCGGCTACCGACAAGGAACTTATGGAGATTTTCGAGCGAACCTACGGGAAAATCAACCGCCGCGAAAACGTCGCTATGCGCACGGAGAAAACACCGCCCGTGCCTAAAATCCCAAAGCTGCCCCTGCCGCCAAAAGGGCCCGAATACCTTCTGGTTGACGGATACAACATCATTTTCGGCTGGGAGGAGCTTAACGCGCTCGCAAAGGACAGCCTTGACGCGGCGCGCAGCAGGTTGATAAACATTATGTGCAACTACCGCGGGTTTAAGCGGTGCAACGTTATCCTTGTGTTTGACGCATACCGCGTAAAGGGCGCGCACCGCGAGATTGAGGAAACAGACGGCATTACCGTAATTTATACAAAGGAAGCTGAAACAGCGGATATGTACATCGAAAAAGCAACCCACGAGCTGGCGAAAAATCATCGCGTGCGGGTTGCGACCTCCGACGCGGTGGAGCAGATTATTATAATGGGAAGCGGCGCTGTGCGCGTGTCGGCGACGGAGTTTCTCGCCGAAGTAAACGAAGTTGAAAAGGCGATACGCGAAATTATTAAAGGATAGGAACGGACAAATGGAGATAAAACCGATTGCTCATATACGAACGGATTTTCCCGAGAAGTTTGGGATACCGCGGCAAAGCGGGCTTGTCGAGGAGCTTTCCGCGCGGATAGTTTTCGAGCCTGAATACCGCAATGCTGACGCGCTGAGAGGGCTTGACGGCTTCTCGCATTTATGGCTTATCTGGGACTTTTCGGAGGTGCCTCACGACGGCTGGACACCGACAGTGCGCCCGCCTCGTCTTGGCGGAAACAAGCGCGTAGGCGTGTTTGCGACGCGCTCGCCGTTCCGTCCAAATCCGCTGGGGCTGTCTGTGGTGCGGTTCGGGAAAATTGACACCGTGTCAAAGGACGCGCCCGTCATCGAGGTGTTCGGTGCGGACTTGATGGACGGAACGCCGATTTTCGACATAAAGCCGTATCTTCCTTACGTTGACAGCAAACCCGACGCGAGAAACGGCTTTGCGCTCGCGCAGAGCGATGGTGTTTTGCGTGTTGTATTCCCCGAAAGGCTAAAAAGCAAAATTCCCGAAAACAAATTCGGCGCTCTTACCGAGGTGCTGTCGCAGGACCCCCGCCCGCAGTATCAGAACGACCCCGAGCGCGTGTATACGATGAGCTTTGCAGGGCTAGAGATAAGCTTTTCCGTAGACGGCGGCACGCTTACCGTTACGAATATCAGAACAAAATAGCAAAAGCCGTGCGCTCTCCCCTATTTAGAAGCGTACGGCTTTTCCGAAAAAAACGCCGACTGCATTAGGCAATCGGCGCATTTATGTACTTACTTTTTTGGGTAATACTCGTCGTAGTGAACAAGCTCATCAATCAGCTTGGGAACATTCTCGCCCGCGGTTTCGTCGGTGAACTGGCAGGTTCCGACAGCCATATGTCCGCCGCCGCCGTACTTCAGCATAAGCGAGCCAACATTTACGCGGCTGGTGCGGTTCAGTATCGAATAGCCGACAGCGCAGGAGCAGCCCTTTCCGCCCTTTCCGTCAACTATCCAGCAGGAAATGTTCTGCTCGGGATAAAGCGAGTAGATAAGAAAGCGGTTGCCCGTATAGATAGGAGAAACGCCGCGCAGGTCTGTAACAATAAGGTCGCCCTTTATCTCGGTATGCGCGTGTACCATTTCCTTGAACTTCTCGGTCTGCTCGTTATAAAGCTCAATGCGCTCCTGAATATCGGGCATTGCGAGAATTTCATCGGTAGACATATATGCGCAGGCTTTAAGAAGCTTTTCCATAAGCTGATAGTTGCTTATCGTGAAGTTTCTGAATCTGCCGAGTCCGGTTCTCGGGTCCATAAGGAAGCCTATGAGAATCCAGCCCGTCGGGTTAAGTATCTCCTCACGCGTCAGGTTTCCGCTGTCAACCTTGTCAACAGCCTCCATAAGGTCGTCGAAGTTCGGGAAGCGCTCCTTTCCTCCGTAATACTCGTATATAATGCGCGCACAGCTAGGCGTAATGCGGCTTTCGCCCTTATACTTGCCCTTGTACTTTTTACGCTCTTCCTCGGAAGAATGGTGGTCAAACCACAAACCGCAGCCCTCTACAAAAGGAACATTGGCAAGGCAGTCGTTTTCTGTCACCGGAACAAGTCCGTCCTGCAAATCCTTCGGGTGTGCAAAAGTCCAGGAATCAACCACACCCGCGCACAGCAGCAACGCGCCGCAAGCAAGTCCGTCAAAGTCTGAACGGGTAATCAATCTCATAGCCATTGCAAATTACCTCTCAATCCTTGTATCATTATACTATACAGATTAAAATCCGCAAAAGTATTATACATTTCTATTATATCAAATAAGGCAACAAAAATCAACCACTTTTTCTATTTATTTCAAAAGTATTTTGTATAATCTTATTTTCCGCAGCAGACCTTTGCGTTTTACCGCTACACGGAAAAGCTTCTTAAGATGAATATGCAGATGCTCGCGGTCGGCGTTGCGTGCGCCCCGCTCGGCAAACGCAAGCTGTTCGAGCAGCTCGGCGTCCTCGGAAAGCCGCGTGCCAAACTGTTTGTCGGCGCGGCGGAAAAAATCTGCGGGAAGCTCGCCGTTTTGCGGAGTGATTTTGTACAGCCGCAGGATTTCCAGCAGCTTAGAATACATCGTTTCCGCAGCAGACGCGCTGTCCTCGCTGTGGAACGACATAAGCCGCTTTTCCGCGCGCTTTTTCAGATGATTAACATACCACCCGAAAACGCAAAGCGCAATAACCACAGCCGCAGCGGATATTATAATGGCAAGAAGTTCCGGGCTTATGCGGGGTATTTCCTTTTGAGGAGTCTGCGGCGCTGTCGGGGTTGTCTGTGGAGAAGAAGCTTCGGGAGTACTCTCCTCGGGAGAATCAGGCGTTGTCTGCAGAGGCTGTTCCTCGGAAACGGAAGTAGTAGTAACAGCGGGGGCAGCGGGGTTCTCTAGTTCCTCGGAGAACACAGATGAGCTAGTCGGGTCAAAAGTAACCCACCCGTAGCCGCATACATACACCTCGCACCACGCGTGCAGATTCTTTGCTTTAAGAGTAACTACCGTGCCGCGCGAACCGTCTACCATAAACCCCGTGCAGTATCTCGCAGGGATTCCTATGTTGCGAAGCATAAGCGTCATAGCGCTCGCGTAAAGAGCGCAGTGTCCCTGCTTCGTTGTTTTGAGAAAGCTCATCACAGGGTCAGCCTCGTCGATATCGGCGGAAAGCGAGTAGGTGTAGTTTTCACGGAGGTAATCCGCAATCTCTGCCGATATGTTGTAAATGTCGCTCTGCCGACCGCGCTGTTCTTCCTCGGGTATACGCTCATATGCAATGCCCTCGCCGCGCATAAACGCTTGAAGCTCCTCGGAAACGTCCGCAGGAATTCGCGTGTACTGCTCAAAAACATAATCCCGATAATCGTCGAGTACGTTTTCAAATTCCGACATCTCAGGTACAGCCGTGCGGTAAAAGCGGTTTACGTCAAGGTTGTTTTCTGTCAGCACCGCCATAAGCTGTTCAAAACGGGCGCTGTCCTTTTTGTCATCGCAGTTTGTAAACCTCGGGATAATTGCCGTACACTGCACGCTGTTTACGTTGCCGTATTCGTCACAAACGCGCACCGCGAAGTCGCCGAAAACGTTGAACATCTCGTTTGTATAGTAGGAAAACTCAGCCGTATACGCGGGCAGAAATACCACCGACGTATCGCAGAGGTAATCGATATTTACGACATCAGCAACAAGAAACTCGTCAGGCTCATACCCGCCCGCGTCAAGCAGCGTGTGGATAACTCTTCCCTCGCAGGGACGATAGCTCTGCGAAAGCCCCAAGTCCTTCCAAGCCTTCGGCAGAGAAGCCACGGGAGAGCTCCAGCCTGTTCCGGAAAAATCAATTCCGATATCGCCGCGCAGGTAAAGCGGCTCGGTTCCCTCATAGGTTACGCGGATTATCTCCTGCTCCTCGTCGCCGGGAGCAATAATGCTGATGTCATCGGCAGTTTCGCGCTCGCCCTCGTGAGAGAAATAGCGTGACACCGGTCCGTTTTCAAAAGGCGAGGTGCTTATTCTGTCATCGGCAATATTCTTCAGAGCCTTAAGCGCGGCGCTGTAATCAATGCTGCTTCCGCGCGGGAAAACCAAAGCGCCCGCTGTCGCCGTCAGCGCAAAAACCGCCGCGCAGCAAATGCCGACGGAGAAATACTTTGAATAATGCACCGCGTTCATAGAAATCCGCCTGCGGTAATCCGCTCTGCGTACCGCGCGGGAAAACTCCCGCTCCTCGGCTGAAAGAACGCCCGCGTACTCGTTTCCGCCGCGACCGACAGCAAGCCCGCCGCGATAGGACACCGAAACCGCTGCTGCTGCCGCGCCGAAAAACACTAGCGGAACAACCCACAGGTTAAACTCCAGCTTCTCGCTAAGCAGGCGGGGAATGCTCAAAACGGCAATGCATATTGCCGAGGGGAGAACTCTGACGCGCTTTGCAAAAGCCGCCGCAGTTACCACGGCGAAAACAACGCAAACCAAAGCGGACGCGAAAAAAACGCTGCCGCAGTAGCTCGGATTATCGGAAACGAGCAGCTCGCGCGGGTGCGCAAGGAAGTCGTCTGCGTGCAGGAATCTGCCGTCCGACAGCAGCAAAAACGCGTCTGCGATGTACGATATTCTTTCAGCAAGCCGCTGCCAGTTTGCATAGGCAATTATCGCAGCGGAAAGCGCCGCCGCAGGCAGGATATACCTGCGCCTTACGAAAACGAACAGAAGCGACGAGATAATCGCAGCGAAAGCCGTTATCGCGGCAAGCGGCAAAAGCGCCACGGGCAGCGCGTAATCCGTGAGAATAAACATCATAGCGCTTACGGCAAGCCCGCAGCAAATCAGTATTTTTTTTAGAAGAACTACGCCGGGTATCGGTCTTGTCGAGAAATATCTGTCATAGACAAGCACTCCGTCAGATAGTTTTTTTGTTTTCATTTATGTTGGTATTCCTTTTCAAGACGTTTTGCGGGATTATTAGCAAGGGGGCGAAATTGTTCTGACGCAGTGTCAGAAGTGCGGAGTTATCTGAAAATTCGTATTCCGTGTTTTTTGAGCGAGTCGTTTACATATGCATAGCGCATATTTTCCCACTTTTCGTAGCCGTTAAAACTGCTTAGCTTTATGCCGCCCTTTATCTGCGTGCAGACTGTCGCAAGATTAAGCACAGAGCCGTTCCAGATATAGCTCATACCCTTTTTCTCTGCACGAAGCGCAGCAATATCGTCCTGCTTTGTCGCCTTTGGGCAGATAATGCGGTTGAGCGCAAACGCG